>JANYBF010000123.1 GCA_025360895.1 Verrucomicrobiota bacterium | reverse complement strand
GCCGTGCCCAGGAGTTTCGACTCATAGGAGTAGGTCAGTTCAAGCTGATGGCGGGTTCCGTCGCCGAAATGCTCCCGGATCAGCTCCGGTTTGAAATGCAGGTTGATGGCGATCCGGTCAAAGCCGTGCTCCCGCAGGTTGCCCAACAAGTAAGCCAGCAAGGGTTGACCTCCGAGGTCCAGCATGGGTTTGGGAATCTCGCGCGTCAGTTCGCCCAGACGCGTTCCCAAACCAGCGCATAGAACCATGGCCTTCATTGGGAAAGGGCAGAAGGCAGAAGGCAGAAGGCAGAAGGCAATGCATAAAAAGCGAAACGAAGCCAGCGCACCTTCCTCACAATCACTTCATTCTTCATCTTACATTTTGCATTGATTGAGTATCCATTCTGATGCGCCGAGTAATCCCTCACAAACGAAATCCGGAGCGATGGACCGATCGATCGCCTCGGGTGATTCAATCGGTGGGGCAGCATGTTGTCCCGTCTGAACCAGCACCGTGCGACAGCCGGCCTTGGCCCCAGCCATAATGTCGGTAAAGCGGTCGCCAACCAGGAAACTCTGCTGCAAAGCTATCTGATGATCTTGGGCCGCCTGAAGAATCATTCCTGGCCGCGGCTTGCGGCAATCGCAATCCACGCGATACGCCGGCAACGTGGCATTCGGATGATGCGGACAAACATATATCCCATCCAACGGCGGTGCCCCTGCGCGTTGTAGCAGTGAGTCCATATGGATATTCACGGCGCGAACATCCAGCTCGCTGACCAGACCACGCGCCACCACCGGCTGATTGCTGACGACAACCAGTTTGAACCCCGCCGCGCCGAGCGCACGCAACGCGGCTGACACTCCTGATGGAATGACGACCTGTTCCGGTCGCGTGAGGAGATGAACATCTTCGATCAACACCCCGTCGCGGTCGAGAAAGACAGCGGCTTTCATGGCGTCACCAAATTCACATCAGGTCGGATGAGCCGCAGCCGACCGGCAATGCGCTCCGCCAGCACCGTGGGCAAAACGATGAAAACACTGGCTCCAGCCGGAATGTCTTTCACCGCGTGGATGGGACGCCTTTCGTGTTGCTTGCCAATCCGATGCGGGTCCTCGTCCACAAAAAACATTGCCGTGTTTTGCAATTGGGCATCCAACCAGGTCGCGCCGATGGAGGTTCCAAAAAGCCCCCAGGCGCCGCGACCTTCCAGCGCCTTGGCCTTGGCGATGGATTCATTGAGGAACTTCCAATTATTGTAAGTCCGCTCCGCCTCGGCGGGCGGGCACACCGGGGCGGAAGCCGGTGGGCTCATGGGTTTACGGGCAAGCAGGCTAATTTCCTTGGCCACCCAGGCGTCACCAGCTTGAAGCACTTCGAAACCCGCACCACCCACCACCGCCGACAGCGATCCGGGCGAGAAGTGAGACGCGTGATCCGCGACCAACAGAAAGAAGGGATTGATGAGGCAATCGGGAACTTCCACCACCAACCAGCCGCCGGGTTTGAGTTTGGTTGCCACCTGTTTTAAAAAAGCCGTGGGAGCCGGGATGTGCTCCAAAACATGGATCAGCGAAATCATGTCGAACTCTCCCGAAATTTCTGTCAACGGGCCGGAGTAAAGTTTTTCCACACCCCGAATGGCCTCCACCGCCGCGCGATGACGTGTGTCAAATTCCGATCCGCAAAAAACCCAACCGGGCAAAGAACGACTGCACGCGCGAAGAAATGCGCCGTTGCCGCAACCCATGTCTAGCAACCGACCCGTCACCGGCAGTTTGGCCGTCGGCAGCAAACCTTCGACAATCGCATCCGAGCGCGCACGGCCCTTGCCCGTCGCCGGATTGAAAACAGTCTGCTCAATGCCGCCGCTTTGGTGATAGATGTTGTAGCCAGTGTAGATTTCCCGCGACTCGTTTTCCCAATCTTGGTTGGTCACCGCTTGCACGAGGCCACAAGTTTCGCAAAGCCCCATTTGCCCACCGGTTGGCCAGGGTTTGCAGTCGGAAGTGACTCGAAAAAAGTTCTCGTAGCCGGGTGCGCGGCGGAGCGGGACCGCGCCACAATTATGGCACCGGTCGGACGCCGGTGAGGGATTCGAATTCATGTGGTGAATACGCGTTGGATAATCTCAACCGGGTCTTCCGCTTTGAAGCCCACCCCATTTTCCGCCGCCGTTGTGTCCAGGGTGGTATGCAACGGAACATGCTCCAAACCTTCCTGACTCCGGCACGAAACCGGACAAATCAATTTCCCGTCCAGATTTTTTTGCCGGGCAATGGTCCGGGCCACGTCCGCGTAGGAAATGTCGGCCCGGGCGGAAAGCTGCCACAACCCCGGCAAGCAACGTTGCGTGATCGTCGCAATCGCCTCCACCACCGCCATCAACGAAACCGGCGCACATACCAGATCATCAAAGGGAGCAATGCATCGCCGTTGCGCCAGGTCGCGTTGCCAACCGCGCACCAGCGCCATGCCGGGATGAAATACCTTGGTCAGGCGCACGACCGCGCCGAGACGGCCCAAGCCCGCCATCGCCCGTTCGCCCTCGGCCTTCTGTCGGCCATACTCCGTCATCGGAGAAACACCTTCGTCGGCGCGTCGGTGCGGCTTGGTCCCGTCGAACACCAGATTTGTGGAAATAAACACCACAAAGGTTCCCTGCCGGGCCAGGTTTTCCGCCAAGCGCACGGTTTGGTGAACATTGAGTTGCCGGGTCCCTTCCGGGTTGCGCCGACATTGTTCCCCATTGGTCAGCCCCGCGCACAACACGGCCGCCTGGCAACGCGGAAACGGCGGCCATTGTTCCACCGGGGTCGCCAGATCAAATCGGATAACTTCGCCCACACCCACTTCCAACCGGCGAGTCGTACCTACCACCGGCACGCCGCCGGCAATCCAATGTTGATGCAACGAACGGCCCAGCAGTCCATCCGCCCCCACGATCAACAACCGGTCGCTCACGCTATTTTCGGTTGCAACCCAAGGCCCACAGATAATGAGCCAGCGGATGAAATCCCGTATGCACCACTTCGTCGTTCATCGAGAAAATAAACACGTTGTGAAAATGCCGGGCCAGCGTCGCCCGCATTCCGGGCGCATCCTTGCAATTGACATGGCCGGCTTTACTGGGGGGCGAAGCATAGACCTGGGACTGCAATGATGGGCTGCCGATTAGACAAACGCCTTGGGGACTTAACGAAGCCGCGATGTTGCCAAGGAATTTGGCTTCGTCCGCCGCCGGAATGTGTTCCAGAACATCCACCGCGTACGCCCCATCAAAGCCATCTGCCAGCGGCCCGGCCATCATGTCATGCACTTTGAATGTGATGGGCCATTGGGGACTGATCCGTTGCCGGTTGCGCTCGATGAATACCGGGTCAAAATCGGTGGCGACCACTTCGGCCACCTCTTGCCGCACCACCCGGGTACCAAAAGCATCCGCACACCCCACCTCCAATACTTTCTTCATACCAGAAAACATCTTGGCCACAAACTTGTAACGGGCGAGTACAAACAGCAACCGGCGCGGATCATCGCGCCAGACCTGGCTGCTCATCAAGCCGAACTGTTCCAGCCCCTGCTTTTCCAGCTCGATCAAAAATTGATATTGGGCTTCTTTGGTTTGTTCCATGTTGTTCCTCATTCAAAATAGATGAACGACCAGTCGCCGGTGTAGCCGGTTTGCTTGAACCACCAGGCCCACGCCTCCGGGCGATAAAAAGATTCGCAGGTCAACTGCCAGTAGAGCAGATTCGTCTTCTCCTCCTCGTTCCGATACGACTCGACGACGAGGTATTTGTGCTTGCCCACCCGCTCGATCTCCCGGAGCGCGCGGTCCAGGTCAAAGCACTGCAGGTTGTGCAGCGCGTTGAGCGAAATCACGAGGTCAAAGCTCTGGTCGGCAAACGGCAGAGAGTTGGCGTGTCCAACTTGCAGGAACGGCCGCACCTCTTCCTTGGCGTTCTGGATTCCATATTCGGAAATGTCCAGCCCGCGCACTTCGACTCCCGGCACGGATTGGGTAAAATCATGAAGGAGAAATGCCTTGCCGCAACCGACATCCAGGATTTTGTCGCCCGCTTTTAGCCCATAATGTTTCACCATCGCGTCGGCCACCACGCGCCAGCGACCGTCATAACGCATCCCGCCGTAACCCACCTTACGATCGCCGTCCCAGTAATCCTGGCCAAATTGTTTGGCCAGCTTGGCCGCTTCCGCCTTGGGAAATTCATTCACCCGCGCCAGATAGTCGCGCTTTGTTTTCTTGTGGATTGCCGAAATAAAATCAATTTCCGCCATAGGCTGCAAAGGTGACATACTAAAAACGAAAATGCTGCAGTTGGCAATCCCGGTCTGCGATGTGAACCACAAAAAGGCGACTGGCGCTGCTCTTTAGCGCTGGCATTCTGGCCGGCAGATTTTGGCCGCTTCTCGCGGCCAGAAAGTTTTCGTTTCCGAGGGCGCAGGCGCTTGCGAGCCCGCGCCGAAGCGGCCGCGCTACAGCAGCGGGACAACTCAGGGCAGGTGCAGTCGGAAGTATCTTACCGCGTCATCCAGCGGCAGCGTCACGGTGCTCTCGTTGTTGCTCACCCCAACGGTGACCGGCAGATTCGTCCATGTACCCAAAGGCGGTAATCCACCTCCGGATTGTTCGAGGACGAAATTGGTGGACCACAGCGGCCAGGACAGAACAATGTTTTGACCCGCCCGGCCAATCTTGAGCGAGGGCGGCGGATTAACGACGACCGTACCATTGATGTAGCTGGTCGTCAGCGCCACGGCATTCGCATCCGAAACCTCACGGGGCACGGGCGCTTGGGTCAGCGCCACCGGGTAATCGCCCGTTGCTCCAGCCGCCGCCCGGAAATTCACGGTCACGATCTCCTGCGTGCCCGGGGCAAAATGGCCCCCGGTTGGCAGGCTCAGAGCGATGCCAAGCCGGCCCAGCGATGATTGATTGGTGTTGATGTAAAAGACCGCGCCGCCAACTCCGGCGCCCAAACTTGCGCTCGTGTAGTTCAATACCGTGGGATCAAACGCCAAACTGAATCCCAAGGCATTCTCGTCGCCCATCGCTTCCAGCCGCACTTTTGTGCTGCCGGCCTGGCCTTGCAACACCATCGCGTCCGCGACGATCAACTGGCGGATGGGCCCGTCGGGTTCGGCGCCTTGTCTCTGCGGGGCGCCGGCGGGAGCAGGGGCTTCTTCACTCGGCCCGCCCACCACCGTGGCTGGGTCCAATTTGGCCGCGTAACGACCGGCTTGGACCCAATCAGTGATGGTGATCAATCCATCGCCAAGCGCGGTCCGCGGCGCGCAATCGGCGCGCTGAAACTCCGTAGCATTGGTGGGGTAATCCAGCCGGGCCGCGAACCGGCCAGCCAGAACCCAGTCGGAAATCGAAAGCGACCGGTCACCGTTTGGTCGCGGCGACAAATCCCCTTCAAATTGAGCGGCGGCGATTCCCACACTGGCGCCCGAGTAGTTCGCCGCCAGCGGGTTGCCAGGCGCATCGGACAGTTCCCGAACAATCGGAATATCCCCAAAACTGATGGTCGCTAAAGTTGGATTTACAACTACCCCAAGCCGCAAATCTACCCGAACCACTTCCTGCGAGCCCGCAGCAAACACTCCGTCCGCCGGCAACGCCAAAGCAATCCCTAATTTGCCATTGGCAATTTCACTGGTGTTCAGCAGCAGCGTGGCCCCCGCGGCGCCGCTGCCCAAACTGATG
>JANYBF010000301.1 GCA_025360895.1 Verrucomicrobiota bacterium | reverse complement strand
CTCGCACTGGAGTCGGAAGGTGCGCCGGTGGAATTCCGCAACCTCCGCCTCCAGGAACTCCCGTCGAGTGGTGCCTCGCCGGAACTGACCGCGCCGCTGGACTTGAGTTGGCAACCCCTTTTTACGGGCCTCGACTCGCGCGGTTGGCGGACCAATGCGGCGACGGCGTCCCGCTGGCAAGCCGGTGGCGGTCGCATCGCACTCAAGAGTGGCGAAGCCGACGCGGCGGCCACATTCTGGACGGAAAAGGACTTTGGCGACGCGGAGTTCGTGCTGGATTGCCGTCCGGCGAAACCGGCGGACGGGCAATCAGCCGCGGTTCCGGCGATTGAAGTGAGGGGAGTCGGTGGCAAAGGTGCCGAGGTGAAACTGGAGGGGGCCGTCCCCGGCAGCTATCAGCGCTATGTGATCACGGTCAAAGCCCGCGAGGTGACGGTCAATCGCAACGACCAGGAAACACAACGCTTCATGCTGCCCGCTGATGCTCTTGCGCGTGGGGCGTCCGGTTTGCGCGACACTGGTGGGGCGGTGGAATTCATGAATCTTTGCGTGCGGGATTTGTAATGAAATCGGGCGACGACTCGCACCGCCGCAAGTCAGAGGCACTGATCAGCCATACAAGGGCAGGGGAGCGACGGTGAATTCGGGGAAAACCTGGCTCAATCTGTCACCCGCACCATGGCGCTGCAAGATGGGCGCGAGCACGTTGCGATAGTTGGTCGTGACCGGCAAATCGCCCGGTCCTTCGAGGACTTCGCGGCTCAAGCCCGGCCACTTTCCGAGTACGCGACCGCCTTTGATGCCGCCGCCCATGACGAACATTACACTGCCCCGGCCATGATCGGTGCCGAACGCCGAGTTTTCCTCCACGCGGCGTCCGAACTCGGTCATCACCACCACTGTCGTGTGGTCTATCTCCGGACCAAGGTCGCGATAGAAGGCAGACAATCCCTTCGCCAATCGCGTGATTTGCGGGTCCATGATGAGCGATTGGCTGAAGTGGGAATCCCATCCGCCCAGATCCACCGAAGCCGCCTGCAAACCGACACGTGCCTTGATGAGCCGGGCGATTTGCAGCAGGCCGCGCGAAAAATCATCGCCGCCATAGTCCGCGCCGTGCGCTGGTTGGTATTGGGTATTGCGCAATTGCTCCACGCGCTGAATAGCCTCAAGGGTGTCGCGACCGGCGCTCGCGAGCACGTCGTTCTGCGCACCGTACAATCTGGCCAGCGATTGCGTCAGACGGGAGCAGTCATTGCCGAGCGAAAAATCATCCAGCGATTGCAGGACGGTCGCAGCGGGTGATCCGCGCAGACATTCGGGAATGGATTTGCCCAGCGCGACCGCGGCAAGCGGACCGCTGCCGGACCGGTTTTGCGCGCGCAGGAATCGCCCTAACCAACCGCCACCAGTGATGCCGCCGTGTTCCATCAAATCCTGCGCCTCGAAATGGGAACGTGTGTCATCCTCCGACCCGGCGGCGTGAACAATCGCCAGCGCGCCGTCCTTGTAAGCGGGTTCCAGCGCCTGCAACAAGGGGTTCAACCCATAGAAGCCGTCCAGTGGCACGGCGTTCTTTCGGCCGATGGCAATGCGCGGGCGCGCTCGGTAATAGCCGTCGTCATCCAGCGGCGCGACGAGGTTTAGGCCATCCGCGCCGCCACGCAGGAACACCACGACCAACGTCTGGCGCTGATCGCCGTTGCCAGTCAAAATGCTTTGGACATTGGCCATATCAACACCTTTGGAAAGCGGGCGAAGACAATATCAAGGCCAGCCCCGCGCCGGAGTCGTGGTAGGCCTGGGCTTCTTCCGCCGTCGGTTTGCGCCCCAACAGATGCGCCATCAAGCTGGCATCGCCGCCAGCATTCTTCTGGAGCATTTCAAAATCAATCTTCGTGCCCTTGATTTTGTTCTCACTCACGGCCAGCGCGAAATTCCAACGCCAGAGCAATGTGCCCATCCACGGCGCGGCGGGCTCCGGATAACCGTCGGGCGTGGGGTAGTTGAAGGGCGCGTGACCCATGCGCTGCAAATAGGTAATAACCTCCATGCCCGCATCTGTGCTCGCTCCCGTGGTGCGCAAAGCGGAGACGATGTAAGTGAAGGGTCGTTTGAATTTGTTACCGCGCTGCTCACGAAACTCATTCGTCTCGAACAACGCCCGCAGCGTGGCGCGAATGTCGCCGCTGGTTTGCGTAAACGCGGCGGCCACGGTTTCCACGGCACTCGCTGGCGGTTCGTCGTCAATGAATCGCTGACAAAGCTTGGTGCTAAGATGCCGCGCGGTGGCAGGATGATTGGTCACGATTTCCAGAACGCGGTCCAATTCCATTTGGCCAAGCTGCTCGCGCTGTGCTTGGCTCAGGTCGGCCGGGATGGCGGGAATATTTTGTCCCAGCACCTGCTTGCCGCCGCAATCGTGTTGCGGGAGTTTGAACTCGACCTTGCCGATCTGAAAATATGGTTTCTGATCCTTGGAGCGAACCGTCCAACCGGTGAGACAGCGCGCCGCTTCCATGACATCCTTTTGTGTGTAGCCGCCATGGACGCCGAGGGTGTGCAGTTCCAGCAGCTCGCGGGCGTAATTCTCATTCGGCTTCTCCGCCATGTCCTCCCGGCGATTGACCCGCCCGTCGAGATACCAAAGCATCGCCGGACTGAGAGCCGAGGCGCGGAGCATGGCGGGGAATCTGCCGAGTGCGTGCTTGCGAATTACCTCACGGTCGTCCGCCACCTTGAGCCATTTGCAGTCGCCTTTGGAGGGATCAATGTTGAAGTGGTCCGACCAGAACTGCACCATCACTTCATACAACTGGCGTTCCGACCAGACCGCGCGGGTGACGGCG
>JANYBF010000099.1 GCA_025360895.1 Verrucomicrobiota bacterium | reverse complement strand
GCCCAGCTTCTGGCGGATGTCAGCGCCACCGCCATTGTAGTTCGCGTGGATGCGCTCGGAATACCCCAAGAAGTCAAACAATCCGTACGGCTCATAATCCTCACCGATCGTTTTGTGGGTGTAGTCAATTTTCCATTCCGTCGCACCGTGTTTCTGCCCGTAGGTAAGCGCCGTGGAAGTAAGCTGAATATCGGACGCCAACATCGCTTCGAACGAGAGGTCGCCTTGATGAATGACGGGCGTGCCGGTTGTCGCCTCGATCGCACCGTCCACGCCACGCCCGGACCTGGCCGAAGGTTTGGGCGGCGGCTTGATCCCATCAATGACTTGTCGCAATTTTTTCGTGCCCTCGAAACCCTCGCTTTTGTAAAGCACACGAAAGTCCGGTTTCTCCGGGGCCGCGTGCGTGCCGTCAATGACCACGATGAACGGCGTGCCGGCGGCTTTGAATTGTTCGAGCAACTTCGCATCAAAATCGCTCACCACCAGTTCCAGGCCGGCGTCCTGGATGAATTTCGCCGTCAGCTTGGGATTATCGCGCTCAATGTTGATGGCCACGACCCGCGCTGGGGATTGCCCTTCTTCGTGGCGTAAAACTTCTGGATGCCGCCTTCGATCTCGGCGGAGGCTTTGCGACACGGCCCGCACCAGTAGGCAAAAAAATCCAGCACGACAATTTCTCCCGCAAAATCCGCGAGCTTGACCTTTTCGGCGGAATCCCACTTCGGCAGCTCGAAATCGGGAGCGGGTGACGTTTGCGCCCGACTCGACGAAATGTTCAGAAACAGGGCGAACGTAGCGGCCGCGGTAACGAGGCGGACGATCGCGCCGGTTTTCATCGCTGGGGTCCGCCTCCTCACGTCGGCGGCTACCGCGGTCATATCATGGCGCCTCATGATTCAGCGGCAGGAGGTGCAACCGGAATTCTGGGTCCCGCCGGCGGTGGCGAAGCCGGACGCCAGTTGGGGAAACAGCCGGGACGAGTTGTAAACCAACGTCGCTGAATCCGAGAATGTCATGTTGGGCTTGGCCACCAGCCGCTGTTCGCTGGGGCGCAAAGCGGTGCAGCCCGTCCAACTCGAGATCAGCAGCGCCCCCAAGCTGGCCCGGGCAAATCGCTGGAGAGGGGACAAGAACCTGTTTTGCAATCGTAGTTCAGTTTTCATGATCCGCACTGGTAAGAGGTCGCAGCCCGGGGTTTATTCCTTACAAACAAAACAATTTCTCAGGGTCCGATCCTACAAGATCTTCCGCAGCAGGGCTTCATCCGCCGCCGTGACGACGAGATAAAGATTATCGTCGCTCGCCCAACTGGCGGTGCTTTGTGGGCCGACTTTGGCAAAGATCGGCGCGGGGGTAAGCAGCGCGTCCGGGAAGGCGGTGCGCGGCATCACGAACACATGCACCACCTGACCTTCCGCCATGAAACACAAGAGGGCGAGCTGCTTGCCCTGCCATTCCACGGTGCGACAGCCGAGGCTGGGAAATCGTTCCATTCCCTTCGGAATCTTCGCCTGCACGAGCGGATGCTGTTGCGACAACCACGCGCGCACCTCCGGCAGACGGTCGGTCGCGAGATCGAGCTTGGGGAACGCGCGCAGGAATCGGGTCATCTCAACCCGATACGCGGCGAATGTTCCCGGCGGCGCAGAGGGCGAGCGGTTGAGCCACAGCGCCGCAATCAGTCCCAGCAACGCAAGGCTTGCGGCCATCGCAAGGGGGAGTGAGGGGCGGCGGGACCGAACCGCGAGGCGTGCTTGGGTACCGGCGCGAACGCGCGCCAATAAATCTTCCGGCAAGGGCGCGGTCTTGAGTTTGGCCGCGATGGCTTTGTCCGCCGCTTGCTCGGCCGCGAACCAGGCGCGCAATTCCGCGTCGCGCTGCACAAGCGCCAGCGCCTCCGCCACCAGCGGGTCGTTCGCATCCGCGCCGTTGGGGCGGCAGGCGGCCAAAACTATTTTTGCGGCTTCACGGTTCACGTTTCGTTCGTTGCTTTCGCGGAGAGGATGCGCCGGAGTTGTTGTTTGCCGCGCGCGAGGCGCACATCACGGTACCGATCGGCACGCCGAGAATGTCGGCAATTTCCAGATACGAGCGGTCTTCGATATAAAATAACATGAGCGGTGCGCGCTGGATTTCATCCACCTCCAACAGCGCCGCCATGACCAGCGCTGCATCCATCCGGGCGACGACCTCCGGTTCCACCGCCGGCAACTCATCCTCCACCAGGCTGATGTCCACCTGCGGAAAACGCTGCGCGTGGCGGCGGTCACCCAGAAATTCCCGGTACAACGTGGTGCAGAGCCAGGACTTGAGTTTCGCGGCCTCGCGCAGTTGTCCACCCTTCGTGGCCCAGAGATAAAACGTCTGCTGCGTCAGGTCCAACGATGCAGCTTCGTGGCGCGTCAAGCTCAAGGCAAAGCGGTACAACATGGCATAATGCTCCGTCACCACCTGGTCGAATTGCAACTCCACCATCGTTGTAAGAGTCGTCCCCATGGATTTTATTCCACCGGAATCGTAAAAATGTTTTGGCGGCTTTTGTTTTGTCCGGAGGGAATAAGTCGGCCCCTCGCGCCTCCCACCCACGAACCGGGAAATATCGGCGTCGCATCGGTGCGGCGTTGACCGCCCGGAAATTACCTAACCAAAAACTGAAAGCGAGTCCTACCATGTTGATCCTCGAAAAAATCCTCAAACCCACCACGATTGCGGTGGGCGTTCTGACCCTGTTGGCCTTTGATGTGCCAGTTCAAGCGCAAAGTTACGAAACCCGCGTCGTCGCGGACGGGCTCACCCGGCCGACCGGCATTGTGGCCGCCGGCAATCGCACGTTGTACCTCACCCAATTGCCAACG
>JANYBF010000082.1 GCA_025360895.1 Verrucomicrobiota bacterium | reverse complement strand
CAAGTCATCGTCAACGGCGGAAAAATCGTCGAGGTCAAAGCGGCCGGCAGCGCGCCGGGCACGAACGTGGAAGTGCGCTCGTTGTTTTTCAATCTGCCCGCGCGGCGCAAGTTTATGCGCACGGAGGAAACCGAGGCGGCGCATGTGCAACATTATCTGACGCTGGCCGCGCTGGCGTTTCCGGAAGTGGCGTTCACGTTCGTCAAAGACGGCCGTACCGTCTGGCAATTGGCGGCCCACAAAAGCGGGCCGGGTGCGGCCGAAAAACTCGCCGCCTTGCGCGAACGATTGCACGCGTTGCTGGGCGAGGCAAAGTTGCTGCCGGTGGACTTTACCACCGAGTTTTTAGAACCGCACGAAGCCTGCGAGCCGGAATCCTTCGAGACGGCGCTTCCAACCAACACGCCTCCACCCGTGCCACGCGCTTCACCTTTCCGGCTTTGGGGCTTGATCGGCACGCCGGGGGTTTCCCGCGCGACGCGCGAGGATCAATTCGTGTTTGTCAACCGCCGCCCGGTGGAGAATCGCGGAATCAACTTTGCCTTGCTCGAAGGTTATCACACGGCGTTGATGAAGGGCCGCTATCCGGTGTGCTGTCTGTTTCTGGAAATTGATCCCGCCGCCGTGGACGTGAACATCCATCCGTCCAAGCGCGAGGTGAAGTTTCACCGCGAAGGCGACGTGCGTCGCGGCGTGGCGCAGGGCGTGCGGGAGGCGTTGCGCAAATTCCACTCGCCGGAAATGCCGAAGGAAGACCTCCAACATCGAACATCGAACATCCAACGCCCAAGTGAATCCGGGCCGACAATTTCACCGGCGCCGGAAACGGGTGAATTACCCAACTTCGTGGCCGCGAGCGTAAAGGCGATTTCGTCGGCGCCCCAACAACCGCCGTTGAGAATAGGTTTCGCGCCCAAACCCCCGGGGTTTGGCAGTCAACCGACACGTTCACTAGCCGGCATACCCGCACCTGCGCCCGCCGAAGCCCCGCCTTCCGCGTTCCGAATTGCGGCCGCCCCCGCGCCGCTGCTGAGCGTGCCGCTGCGCCTGGTCGGCGTGGTGGGCCGGCTATACGTGGTGCTGGAATCGGACCGCGGGCTGGTGTTGTTGGACCAGCACGCCGCGCATGAACGGATTCTGTTCGAGCAAATGCTGGAGCGATTGGAGCGGGGCGCGCAATCGCCGGCGCAAAGACTCTTGTTGCCGGAAACCCTCGAGCTTTCACCGCGTGACGCGAATTTCCTGCGCGGCCAGCTCACGACGTTGACGCGGCTGGGCGTGGGCTTGAGTGAATTTGGCGAGCGGACGTTCCTGCTCGATGCGCTGCCACCCTTCGTAAAGGTGGCGGACGCGCGGAGCTTCGCCCTCAATCTGGTGCATGAGTTGAAGGCCGCCGGGCAGGACGTGAATTCCGCGCGCCTCGGCGAACACGTCGTGGCCAAGACGGTCTGCCGCCACGCCGTGAAAGCCAACGATCCACTGGCGGGCCGCGAACTGGAAAATCTCGTCGAGGATTTGCGCCGGTGCGCCATGCCGTACACCTGTCCGCATGGCCGGCCGACGATCATCGAGATGAACTACCGCGAATTGGAGCGGAAATTCGGACGCATCCAATAGCGCTCCGGTTTTTACCAGTTTTCACCAAATAAAGCTTGCCATCGGGCGCTCGGCGGGTAGTCTTTGCGCCCTTAATTTGGAACTGAATTTATATGGCAAGAATTTGTGAAATCACCGGTGTCGGTCCGCGCAAGGGCAGCATCATCTGGCGCAGTGGCAAGGCGAAGAAGCTGGGCGGCATCGGCACGCACATCACCGCCATCACCAAGCGCAGGTTTATGCCCAATCTTCAGCGCGTCAAGGCGCTGATCAATGGCGAAGTGCGTTACATCCGCGTTTCCACCCGCGCCCTGAAGAAGGGGCTCGTGACGAAAGCACCCAAGCGCACCTGGAAGAAGCCCGAAGCCGTCAAAGCCAAGGGTTAAACCGGCTCCGGGGGGTTGATTTGCGGAAGCGTTGCGGCGGAGAAATCCACTGCAACGCTTCAATGTTGTACGCTTCAACGGGGTTTGAGCATGCCCGGGTCAATCAGCCGCGTCCACCGTTCCTGCTCGAAGATGGGGATCAACCCGTCCTGCACCTTTTGCCAGGCGTTTTCGCGCATCGAACGCCAGCCGAGTTTTCGCGCGGCGTCCCGCAGTTGACTGGTCTTGGCGCCCGGTTGGATGAGATCGGTGATGGCCTCGTTTAACAGGAACATTTCGTAAATGGCCACGCGTCCGCGATGGCCCTTCTGGTTGCACTCGACACAGCCGCGCCCGCGCCACGCCTTTACCGCGCCGGGCTCCAGTCCCAGTACTTGGGCCATTTCCTTGCGCACGCCGGGCGCGATCGCGAGGTCCGCTTCCGCGCAGTGACGGCAAATGCGCCGCGCGAGCCGTTGCGAAATGCTGCACACGAGCGAGGCCGCGATGAGATACGGCTCGATTTTCATTTCCAGCAGGCGCGTCACCGAGCTGATGCTGTCGTTGGTGTGCAACGTGGAGAAAACCAGATGGCCGGTTTGCGCCGCGCGAATGGCGATCTCCGCCGTCTCGAAATCGCGAATCTCACCCACGAGCACCACGTCGGGATCGTGGCGCAACACGGAGCGCAGGCCGGCGGCAAAGGTCAGGCCAACTTGCTCGCGCACTTGAATTTGCACCGTGCCATCGAGTTGA
Source organism: Verrucomicrobiota bacterium (assembly GCA_025360895.1). Lineage (GTDB taxonomy): Bacteria > Verrucomicrobiota > Verrucomicrobiia > Limisphaerales > JADLHS01 > JADLHS01. The sequence continues at coordinate 4,663 of JANYBF010000082.1, read as the reverse complement.
TATTCGATGGGGTCTTCGAACGTGATGATCTTGCGGCCTTCGTCGTTAGCCTGCGCGAGGGCGGCGTACAACGTGGTGGTTTTACCACTGCCCGTCGGGCCGGTGAGGAGTACGAGGCCCTGCGGCAATTGGGTAAGTTGCCCGAATACCGCTTCGTGCTCTGGAGCCATGCCCAACTGGCCGAGATCGAGGAACAGGTTTTGCCGGCCCAGAATGCGCAAGGCTACGGCCTCCCCGTGTTTCGTCGGCATGATGGAAACGCGCAAATCGTAATCCTCGTCGCCCGTTTTCATGGCGATGCGACCATCGTGGGGCAGCCGTTTCTCGGAAATGTTCAGTCCGGCCATGATTTTGAGCCGCGACACGACGGCCAGGTGCAGATTGCGCATGTCTGCCGGCACCGGCACGGTTTCCAAAATCCCATCCACGCGATACCGAAGCCGGATGGCATTGGCATATGGCTCGAGATGGATGTCCGTGGCCCGCAGGCGCAGCGCTTCCTGCAAAATCTGGTCCACGAACGCCGAGATGGTTGCCTCGATGGCGGAATCAGTCTCCTTGCCCTGCACGTCAAAAACGATTTCGCGATCAAGCTCAGCGCCGCCGCGTTCCTCGCGCAGCTTCTGAATGGTTTCCGCGCCGAGACCGAAATGTTTCTTGATGACGGCATGAATCGCACTCGGCGTGGCGAGCACGACCTGGCAACGTTGGTTGAGCAGCAGCCGGAGATTGCCCATTTCCATTTGCCGCGGCGGCTCACTGAAGGCCAGCGTGAGTGCCTTGGCATCGCCTGCAATCGGCAACATGTGGTGATGGAAGATGAGCTTGATGGGCACTAATTCGAGCGTCTCCTTCTTGATCTCGAGCGTGGACGGGTCAACGAATTCGAATTGGTTGACCTCGGCGAGCGCCCGCCAGGTGTCCTCTTCGGACGCAAAATTCAAGTCCACGATGGCATGGTGCTGCGTCAAGTTGAGCCGTTTCTGGCGGCGACGCACTTGTTCCAACTGGGGCGCAGTAAGTTTGCCCTGTTCAACCAACAGGTCACCCACTTCGCGTTGCACTGGGCTGGCGTCCGAAGTCATTTGATTGGCACCTCTACGACTTGCTTCGTATTCAGGTTGAGCACATTGGTCTGCAGCGCGGTATTGGTCAGGGTCAGAGTTTGCAGGGCCGCGTCCACCACGAACAAATTTGTCGCCACCATGCTGCCAACCGGAACGCCGACCAGTTTTTCGCCGAGCCGAAGCAGTGCGTATTTCGGTCCGTCACCGGTCCGATAATAACCTTGGTACGTCAGTTCAATTTTCCACATCGTGGGCGGCGGGGGCGGCGGGGGCGGCGGTGGGGGGGGAGTGATTGGCGGAAAGAAATACGCCGTCGTAAAGAGATTCAAGGTGGCGGGAGCCACCACGTTTTTGGGATAGGTCGTCCGGGCGAAAAGCCGTTCCAATTGTACCACCGGCACCGGCTTGGTCACGGAGGCGGGGTTGGCAACCGCCTCGCCAAACTGGGGTTCCCGCGCGCCGATGCCGCTGCCGATCACCACGAGCAACAGCAACAACCACAGGCCGATGTGCAAGCAGGTGGAAAACCAGCGGCTTCTCAAGGTTTCGCTCAACATGGCAATCGCGAGCTTCGTTTCATTTCTGGAACACAAAACCCACCGCGCGCAACGAGAGGCGGACTTCATCCGGCTTTTCGGGTGCTTGTTTGCGCAACACCAGCCGGTCAATGAACAGCGCGGGTTTGTTGGTCGGCGCTTCGGGCAAACCGGCGACCTTGATCTCGTCGGCCCGCAACGGCAAGGTCTGCAAAAATCGGGCAACATTGGTGAACGCGCCCGTCAATTCGATTTGCATGGGCAACTCCGCCAGCGCGAGCCCGTTGAGCGTGATGGGCGCATTGGTCAACGGCATCTGGGCCGCCATGAAGTGAACGGTCGTTACCTTGGCATGAATGGCTGCGGTCAACAAGGTATCGAGGAACGCCAACTCCGCCCACAGCAAGGCCGGTTCTTTGACATCAATGGACTGCTCCGGGAAGCCGGTGAGCACGGCCGGTTCCAGCACAACATTTTCTTGTTTGGCCAGCCGGACGAGCATCCCCATTCTTCGGCCAGCTTCGTTTTTGTAATCCACGAGGAAGAAGGGCTCGTTTAACTGTTCACGTAACGCGGGGTCCAGTTCGATGCGCGCCCGCGCCTGTTGCCGCGCCTGTTCAAAGACGGTCAAAGCGGTGCGGGTTTCCTTGAACTGGTTGGTCAGACTCACGAAATCCAGCTTGAGGACATTCGTCTGGCCCAGCACGGCGGCGAGTTTGCGCCACGATTGCTCCAGTGGCGCATCGAGACTGCTGGCTTTGCGGTCGATCGGCACAAATACAAACAGATAGACCGCCCCCAGCACGCCCGCGAGGAGCGGGAGGATACTGCGGTACCGGGTTTCGGGATCGAGTCGCATCAGCGTCAAGGGGGCCGCGTGATTTTGGCCGGCACGCGCCCCGGCAGGGGCGGACGGAACTGTCGAGTGGCTGCCACTTGAAATTCCGTCGTGGCAAAGTCCAAGGCGAGGGCAAAGTGGCGCTCCGGCAAAGTCACCTTGGGGTCCGCCAGGCTGCGGCGGAGATCTTCCGAGAGCAAATCCACGCGTTCGAACACCGGCGATTTCTTCAAACTGTTTACGACCAGACTGAGCGTGGTGCGGGCGGCATCCACCTCCTCAGGTACGCACAATTCGGCAATCAGTCCCGGCCGCGCGGGCGACGCGTTGGTAAGTTCACGCCGGCGGGACACAAACTCCGTCTCCCCCGCCCCGGCGGGCGGTTTGTTCGTGGCCGTGAGCGTGGGGGGTTGAGCGAAGTAACTTTGCTGATCGGCGATCAGCACGCACCACAAGGGGCGATTGCTGCGCGCCGATTGCAGCAGCGCCAGCGACTGCAAGGTGTCCACCGTGGCTTGCTGGCGCTCGAACAGGGGCCGCAGTTCCCCGTAACCGTTCAACAAGTCGCGCGTCAAAGCGGTGTTTTCCGAGACGACTCCGAGGCCGGCTTGAACTTTATTGGTCAACGACTGTTTACTTTCAATCAGGGCAAGCTTTTGCCAAAGGCCCAGAGCGAGCGCCACGAAACAAGCGGCCAGCAGCAGGCCATTCAAAAACTCCAACCGTTGCCGGCTCAGGTGCTTTTTCCAGGCCAACCGCCGGTTCAAAGGCAGCAATGACGCGGGTTGCGGTCCCTGTCCCAGCGCTTGCAACGCCGCGCCCAAGGCGATCTCAAATCCCGGGGCGGGCCGCAATGGCGCCGGGGCGTTACTGGTGGGCCAGGGTTGAAATTTTAACCCCGCGTGCCGGGCGAGATAGTCGCGCAAACCGGGCTGATCGAACGCGCCGCCGGTGGCGATCAAGTCAACTCGGAGGTCGAAAGGTTGCCCCCGCCATTCACTCAACTGCCGTCTTAATTCGGCGGCCCAGCCATCCACGATTTCCGCGAAACCGGGCAATGTTTTTTCACCCGTCAGCAGATCGGTACTGCGCTTGAGACTTTCCGCCACCTGGAGTGAACTGGGCAACAAGCGCGCAATCGCCCGCGTGAAAAAATCGCCCGCCATCGGGAAACTTGAAGCAAAAACTCCCACGCCATTGCGAATGGCAACCAAGGTGGTGTTTTGCCCGCCAGCGTGAACCAGCACCGCATCCCGGTGCGCGGGTCGGGCGGCGTGCCACGCGGTGAGCAGCGCGTTGGCGGCCGTGGTGATTTCGCGAAATTCGTGATGGTCGAGGCCGAGTTGAGCGATGCGAGATTGAATCTCGCCCTCCTGACAGAAGGTGACCCAAAAGCTCTGACGCCCCTCCGCCAGCAACGGCAGGCGGGTAAAGTCGTAAACCATCACGCTTTCGCTTACGCCGCCAAGTTTAATGGTTTCCGCTTCGATGAGCTGCCGGGCTTCCGCATCGGGAACCGGCGGCAGGTCCACAATCTGTGAGACGGCGATTTGTTGCGGCAGGGCGAGCGCGAGCGGTGGTCGCCCCCATTCCGCCACCATGGCCGACAGATGCGCCTTGAGTTCATCGGTGGAAACCAAGCCCTCTTCCTGCAAGTCCAGCGCTTCCTGCCGCCCGAGCCGAAGTTTTCCAAAATGGCTCTCGAGCAACAACACACGAATGCAGCGACTGCCGGCGTCCACCGCAAGGACCCGGCGGATGGGCGGCTCAAGTCCGCGCGGCTTGAGGATGGAAGTCGCCGGCGTCACTTTACTTAGACTTGTTACCGCCGACGGCATCGTCAAAAATGACGCCATCCCCGGAGTCGTTAATGATGGTGGCAGTGACGAAGACGAGGAGGTAGCGGGGCGTGTCAATGGCGGTGCGACGGCGGAAAATCGCACCGATATAGGGGATGCTACCCAGGATGGGCACGGACTCAACCAACTCGGTTGTCTGTCGTTCCAGCACGCCCCCCATGGCAACCGTCTCGCCGGACTTGACCACGACGCGCGTGGCCAATTCCTGCGTGCGGTATTGCGGCAACTTAATTACCAAATCATTTTGCCGGTTGGCGGGGTCAGTGCCCTGCTCGATGGTGGCGTACTGCACAAGTTGAACGTCCGTTTTCACGCTCGGATTGAGCGCCAGCATGATGTGCCGGCCATCGCCGGCGATGCTGG
>JANYBF010000656.1 GCA_025360895.1 Verrucomicrobiota bacterium | reverse complement strand
CGTTGGCCGGCGGCGGTGACGCTGAAAATTCCGAGCGAGTGGCGCAGCGGTTACTACCACGTCACGCTGCGGGCGCGCGATGGCGGCGGGAAATTCATCCAACGCAACACGCGCACGGCGGAGGGCAGTTGCTATTTTGTTCTGCGACCCGCCGAGCCGGGCAAAGCCTCGAAGATTCTCCTCCAGCTTTCCACGCACACTTACAACGCCTATAACAACTGGGGTGGCTTCAGCCTGTACGCCTACAACGGTCGGGGTGGCAACCAGGGTCATCGCGTTTCGTATGAACGCTCGCCGGCGAGCCAGTTCAGCAACTGGGAGCAACCCTTCGTCGAGTGGGCGGAGCGGAATGGCTTCACGTTTGACTACGCGGCCAGCGGCGATCTGGAGTTTAATCCGGAAATGCTGAAAGCCTATCGCCTCGTGCTCAGTGTCGGGCACGACGAATACTGGTCGGCACCCATGCGCGATAACCTGGAGCAGTTCATCGCCGCCGGCGGCAACGTGGCGTTTTTCAGCGGCAACACCTGTTGCTGGCAGGTCCGCAGCGAGGATGGCGGCCAGGCGCTCACCTGCTGGAAACAGAATTATCATTCCGACCCCATCTATGCTGCCCGCGAAAACAATGCGACGCTGTCTTCGCTCTGGAGCCATTACCTCGTGAAGCGACCGGAGAATCAACTCACTGGTGTCGGCTTTCTTTGGGGCGGCTATCACAAGAGTCACGGTCAGCTCATGTTCGGCAGCGGTGCCTACACGGTGCATCAGCCCGGGCACTGGATTTTCGCCGGCACCGGACTAAAGCGCGATGAAGAATTCGGCGGCAAGGACACGATCGTCGGCTACGAGTGCGACGGCTGCGAGATGACGTGGAAAGACGGACTGCCCTCACCCACTCACCGCGACGGCACGCCAGACACGTTTGAAGTGCTCGGCACCGCGCCGGCGCAATGGCATCCCGACGACTGCCAGTGGTACGATCAATGGGAGAATGGCCGTAAAGGCCACGCGGTGCTGGGGGTTTACACGCGCGGCGGCACGGTGTTTACCGCCGGCAGCACCGACTGGGCGCACGGCCTGCGAGGCGGCGATGCCGTCGTGGATCGCATCACCCGCAATGTGCTGGATCGATTGGGGAAATGAGGATGCACGGTTTGGGGTGCGGTTTGAACTGCTCTGGCTTGTCAGTGCCGCCTTTGAAAAATAATCCCGGTCCGGCGCGTCAAAGCAAACGACAACCTTCTCCCACATTACTGCTTCTCAGCGACTTCCCGCTTCATTAGTGTGTCCGTGTCGCGCGAGTGATGGAATCCGGCAATTCGCCCTTCATCGTGGACGCCGCAGACCATCGAACCGTGTCAACGTAATGCCAAACCCGCCGAGCAATTCCGGCATCCGGGACAACCACAAGCGCGGGGTTGTCGCGGATTTTCTCAAGGTGACTCAACTCGACTGACGGCGACCATTCTTAACCTGTGTCCCTTTCCCTCAACAAACCCAAGCTCGACAATCTCGCCAACGAAATTTGGAAATCGGCCGAACGGTTGCGCGGCAAGTTCAAGGCTTACGAGTATCAGGGCATCATCCTGCCCATCATCGTCATCCGGCGGCTCGAATGTGTGCTGCTCGCGTGGCGCGAGGCCAAAGCCGCCGAGGTGCTTGCGAAACGCCTCAACCTAAAGGACAAACCCAAGGAACTCGCCAAGCTCGTCAAGGAACTGGAACTCAATCCCAAGCAATCTCCGTTCTCCAATTCAACCGGCTGGACGCTCCGCAAGGTTGTGGAGGAAGACCCGGCGTTGCTCGAAAAAAACTTCCGCGCCTACATCAATGGCTTCTCCAAAAATGTTGACGACATCATCGAGCATTTCAATTACCGCGCCACCATCGGCACGATGGTCAAAAACAACCGGCTAGCGCCCATCCTGAATCAATACAAGGAACTCGCGCTCGGCGCGGATCAGCTTTCCGGTTTGGAAATGGGCTACATCTACGAGGAATTGCTCCGGCGTTTCTCGGAACAGAGCGGCGAGGAAGCCGGGGAACACTTCACCCCGCGCGAAGTCATCCGCCTCATGGTCGAGTTGCTGGAAATCCCGATTCCCGAACGCCACTTCTCCATTTACGATCCCGCCAGCGGCACGGGCGGGATGCTGTCCGTGAGCAAGGAACATCTGCTCGACCGCGCCACCACCCCGGCAGAACGCGACCGCGTGGAAAAATTCGTCACCGTCCACGGTCAGGAATTGTCACCCACCAACTACGCCGTTTGCCAGGCCGACCTGCTCATCAAAAACGACAAACAAGCCTTTATCTTTTTGGGCAACTCGCTCATCCCGCACGACCCGCACGGCAAAGAGCCGGGCGACCAGTTGCCCGAACCGAAAAATCGTTTCAATCGGATGTTGAGCAATCCGCCCTTTGGCGTCACTTGGGGCGGCAAGGACGGCTACGAAACCGAGGCGCGCAAACTGGAAACCACCCGCTATCAGGCCGGGATGCCTCGCGTGAACGACGGCGCGTTGCTCTTTCTACAAACCATGCTCGCCAAGATGATTCCAGTTGACTCCCCTCGCCCATCGGATGGGAGAGGGGCTGGGGGTGAGG
>JANYBF010000640.1 GCA_025360895.1 Verrucomicrobiota bacterium | reverse complement strand
AACCGACGGGTGGGCTTGCGCCCGACCAGCTGCAGCTCCGAGCAGGAATCGCCCGGTCGCAAATCTTCTCGCGTTCGCTTTCAAGGAAAGTTTAAGGAAGTTTCCCGTTTCCAGTTTTCAGTTTCACGCCGCCACCCAGCCCAGGTCGGCCAGCGTGGCTCGGCCCGTGCGCCACCGCCACAAATCCACCGCCAGTTGCCGCGCCAGCGCCACCACGGTTTTCTTCTTCATCCCCGCGCCTTCGCGCAACTTCGCTTGGTGTTTCAACGCCGTTTTCCACTGCGGTTGCCATAACAAAAACCGCCACACGGCTTCGACCAACAGACAGCGCACGCGCCCATTGCCCATCCGGTCGATGCTGCCCATCCGTTGTTTGCCGCCGCTACTGTGTTCCCCCGGACAGCAACCGGTGTAACTCCCGATCTGTTTGCGGTTGTGGAAGCGTCCCCAGTCGCACACCTCGCCATCCAGGGTCACCAGTGTGATCTCGCCCAATCCTTTCGGGCGTTCCTGATCTTTCACCCGCCCAATCAACTCCGTCTCCAACGCGGCGCGTTGGGCCTCCAACGCCACGATCAGTGCCCGCAACTGCGTCAGGAGGCCCAGCACCCAGGCATCCAGCGCAGCCAGTTTTTTCCAGTTCCGCGCGCCCCACCACCGCGATGGCAACTGCACATGGCAATACTCCGCCACCTGTCCGTGCCCGCGATTGGCCAGGGCGCGGATCTGCCGCCCGAGGAACTTGCGCCGCCGCGTGCCTTCGCGTTGGTGTTGTTCCTGCAAGCTCGGGATGCGAATGGGCGCGAGTTCATCCCGGTTACCGTCCAACCAACGGGACAGGCGCAGACACAAGGCGCGGGCATCGAGCTTGTCCGTCTTACGTTGGCCATTGAGCGCGATGGGCGTGATCAGAAAACTCTGCGCCCCGGCCGCCACCAGTTCCCGATGCAGCACAAAACCAAAGCCGCACGACTCCTGCACGCAGAACACTTGCACTCCCTCCGCTACGAGTTTGCGGACATACTCGACGAGTTCAGCGCGGGAGAACTTGCGCGGGGCGAGCGGGCTGGCGTGATCCTTCTGCGCGACGGCCATGATGAACTCCAGATGCACGTCCAGGCCGAGCTTGAGCGTGGGTTTGCTGGGATCAATCACTGCGGTGGGCAAGGGCTGAGGTGGGGGAACGGTTCGCCCCACTGCGGGCTTGTCGCGGGTGGGAGAGGTGATTACGGTTTGGGGCGTCATGATGGGTTTGAGTAGATATGTTTTCATAGATGCGTTTGTTGGACTGACCGACGCAGCGTGCCACCGAACGGGGTCACGTCTCAACCCATCATGGCTTCTATCCGTGCGCGGACGAACCGGCCCCATAACCGGCCGCTTGGTTCAACGAAGGGTGAGTGATGGGAATGGATTGAAGGTTTGCGGAGTACAACGGAAGGAAAACATGAATCTAAATCTCGCCTGCTTAAGCCTAGCACTGGGCGTTGTCGCGGCAACGGCCGGTGAGCCGTTAAATTACACTGTCACCTGGGTTGGCAACTCGTTCTCTGGCGCGAGCAACCGCTGGGTACAGAACTTTTTGATCCATACCGAGGTCCAACCCGACGGCACGGTCAACACCTGGAGCCATTGGGATGAAGGCGGGAAGAAGTTCGGCGTGTACAAGGATGGCGACGTGATCGGGAACACGAACGTGAACCCGAACAGCCTGGAGACGCGCGACAAGTTGGGCCGGCTCTGGAAGCTCGAAGTCGCCTACACCGACCCGAAACATCAGGAATGGGAGTTCGTGCCCAAGGGAATCACCTGTGACGGAAAGATGGTCACGTTCCCTGAACTGTTCCAACCCATGGCGCTGGCGCTGGCCAACAATGGTTCGCTAATGGTCGCGGACTCGGGCACCGGACCAAGGCAACAGGTGCTTTTCTACGATGTGACCGATGTGAATCAGCCGAGGCTCGTGAAGTCTTTTGGTGAGCATGGTGGCATTAGTTCGGGAACTCCGGGCGAAATCACGCCAACGAAGTTTTGGGGCCTCCGCGGTCTCGGCATGGACGCGGTCGGCAATCTCTATGTAGCGATGAGCGAGCAGGGCACGGTGCTGCGCTCGTTCACGCCCGAAGGGAAGTTGCGCTGGGAATTGCACGGCGAATTTTTCTGTGACGTCGCGGTCGCCGATCCCGCGGACGACGCGATGACGGTCTGGGGCATTCAGGAGCGCTACGCGATGGATTGGTCGCAGCCGCCTGGCCGCGACTCGAAGTGGGTCAGCTACACGCTCAATCGCCACAAATATCCCAACGACCCGCGTGGTCTGATGCACGTGAAGCAGCAGGGTGAACACGGGTTGACCTCGCCGCAGATTGTTTATCTCAATGGCCGCCGTTTCCTCTTCGTCGGCGGCATGTTCGCGAGCAACTTCATCAACATCTTCCGGTTCGACGGTGAGCTCGCCGTACCCGCCGGCCTGATTCTTCAGTGGGGTAACAACCTCTACAACACGGATCTCCGCTGGCCGCCGAACAAACCGGCGGGAGCGTCCATCTGGCGGGATCAGAATGGTGACGGCGATTATCAGGCCGCTGAGTTCGCACCGAACACCGAGCGGGTGAAACCCGGCCCCTTCTGGGTGGATAAGAAGGGCAACCTCTGGATGGCCTACGGCTTCTTTCGCTACGATTTCCAGGGACTCGACGCGAAAGGCAACCCGATCTACTCGGCCGAAAAGATCACCGTCCTCGACAAACCCAAGGGCGTGAACAAGGTCGCCCGCGTCTGCTACCTCGACGACAGCGACACCTTGATCGTCGCCGAGGAAGGGACCGACGAGCAGGGGCAATCCAGCATGCGGCACATCAGCCGGGTCTTCGTCTGCAAAGGCTACCTGGCTGGAAATCGTGAGACCGTTTCGTTCGTGCCTAGCGCTGGCCGGGAAGCGGGCTGCGTGACGGCGGTTGGAGCTTACGCCTTCACGGGCGGTTGGAAAACCCGCGGCCGAATCTGGGTCAATCGTCTTAGCGACGGCGCGGAAGTCGGCGTCTTCGATCCCGGCGCCACGGTCGGCGGCGTCGAGAACACCGGTTGGATTGACCTGCTGACCGGTATCAGTGCTTTCAAACGCAGCACCGGCGAATACCTCGTCTTCGTCGAGGAGAACTACAAGGCCAAGTCGCTCATCTACCGGTGGAAGCCGTGATGCGATTCAAAGTAACTTGCCGCATGATTTCCGATCGCTGGCGACCGGCCGCGAACTTCTGCGTTCGCTGGTTTCTCGGCTTCGCTTGGGTGGTTCCAGCGCTGGCCGCCAATCGCTTCGATGTCCGCGAGCATGGGGCCACCGGCGACGGCCTGGTTTCCGCAACCGTGGCGCTGCAAGCCGCGATCGACGCCTGCGCGCTGGCGGGCGGCGGTCAGGTCCTGTTCCCACCCGGGCGCTATTTGTCTGGCACGATCCACCTGCGCAGCGGGGTGACCCTCCACCTGGAAGCCGGCGCGACGCTCGTCGGCACGACCAATCTCACGGAGTACCGCCAGCCTGCCGTGCCGGACTGCATGCCCGACGCGAAGTGGGGCAAGTGGCATCGCGGCCTGATCGTCGGCGAGAATCTCGAGGATGTGGGCATCACAGGACTGGGCGTAATCGATGGGAACAAGGTCTTCGACCCGACCGGTGAGGAGCGGATGCGCGGACCGCACACGATCATTTTTGTGAACTGTCGCCGATTCACCTTGCGTGATGTCACCATCGTGGACTCGGCGAATTACGCGGTGTTCTTCCAGGTCAGCGACGACGTCGAGTTTCGCAACGTGAAGTTCGTCGGCGGCTGGGACGGCATCCACTGGCGCGGCGCGCCCGACCGCTGGTGTGACAATGTGAAAATTCTCGGCTGCCAGTTCTACACCGGCGACGACGCCATCGCGGGTCGTTACTGGAACAACACGGTAATCCAGGACTGCCTGATCAACTCCTCGTGCAACGGCATCCGGCTTATCGTCCCGGCCACGAGATTGACCATTGCGAATAATTTGTTTCGCGGCCCCGGCGAGCAGCCGCACCGCACTTCGGGCGAGAAGCGCCGCACGAACATGCTGTCGGGAATCATCCTCCAACCCGGCGCGTGGGATGCGACGCGCGGGCTGCTCGACGACGTGTTCATCGCCAACAACGTCATGCAGCACGTCGCCTCTCCGGTGACGCTCTGGATCAAGCCCGGTAACACTGTCGGCAAAGTCACGATCAGTGGCCTCGAGGCGACGGGCGTTTATCGCGCCGCGTTTTCCGCCGAGAGCTGGGCGGACGAACCCATCACGAACGTGGTGCTGCGCGGCGTGCGCGCCGAGTTCACCGGCGGTGGCACAGCCTGGACGAACAGCACCGTGCGCGGTCCCGGCGTGGACGCGCGCCCGCTGCTCGCGTGGGGATTCTACGCGCGCAACGTGCAAAGCCTCACGTTGGAAGACGTGCGTTTCAGTCTCGCGACCGACGATCTCCGTCCGGTGATCTACGCCGATGGATTGGAGCGATTGCATCTCGATGGCTTCAAGTTCCCACGCGTCGAAGGTGTGACTCAGCCATTGCTCATCAACAATGTCGGCAAACTAATTCAAACCCCATGACGAAACGATTTGAGCAGCGCAACAAGCGTTGGAACGCGATGCTACTAATGCTGTGCCTGTGGACTCCCGCACTCATCGCGGCACCGGCGGGCGTGAAACTCAAGCAAAGCGCAGCAATCCTTTCCACGTTCGAATTCATGGAACTCACGCTTGTGGTTGAGAAGCCCGACGCGATGAATCCGTTCACGGATGTCGTCGTGAACGCCGAGATGGCATCACCCGGCGGCTCAGTCGTGAAGGTGGATGGCTTCTGCGACGCGGCGGATGGCTCGGTGTTCCGCGTGCGTTTCATGCCGCGCGTGGCGGGCAAACACGCGTTTGCCGTCACGTATCGACAAGGCGCCTTCACGAACACCCAGCGCGGCAGCTTCACGGCCATGGCGGGCAAGCTCGCCGGGCCGGTTCGCGTGGACCCGGCGTATCCTTTCCACTTTATTCGCGAGGGCACGGAACAGCATTGGTTTTGGAACGCCACCACGACCTACCAGTTGCTCGCGTGGGACGACGACACCATCGCGCAGTCTGTCGAGCGACTGGCGAAGCTCGGCGTGAACCGCATCCGTGTGGCGCTGGCCGGGCGCACGCCGGATGGCAAGCGGTGGAATGAACCGCTGGTGATGCGCACGGGGCAGTTCGCGTTCAAGATGGAACCGTGGCTGGCGGCGCGGCCCGACAACATCACCGACCCCGGGTACGATGTGACGCGCTTCAACCTCGATCATTTCCACAAGGCGGAGCGCCTGCTGCGCCTTTGCCGCGAGCGTGACATCGTGGTGTCGCTCATTTTCTACGTGGATGGCCGCGATGCGGGCGTCGATC
>JANYBF010000289.1 GCA_025360895.1 Verrucomicrobiota bacterium | reverse complement strand
CGGTGTCATGCCTACGTCCAGCAGCCCCAATTGGGCTTCCATGATCATGGGCGCCGGCCCGGAGCAGCATGGCGTGACTTCAAACGATTGGCAGCCGGATAAGTTCGAAATCGCGCCCATTGCCGTGGGTTCCGGGGGAATTTTCCCAACCGTTTTTGGTGTGCTGCGGGAGCAACAACCGGGAGCCGTCATGGGGGTATTCCACGATTGGAACGATTTCGGCCGGCTCTTCAAACGCCAGGCCGTCAATGTAATCAAGGACACCGATGGCCCCACCAATGCCGTTCGCGAAGCGACCGCGTTTTGGAAGGACAACCAGGCCACGTTCACGTTCATTCATCTGGATCATGTTGACCACGCCGGGCACGAGTTCGGCCACGGGACACCCGAGTATTATGCGGCGGTGGCGGTGGCGGACAAACTGATCGGCGAAACCATCGAAGCGCTGCGCTCGACCGGCATGTGGTCGAACACGATTCTCCTCGTTACGGCTGACCATGGCGGCAAGGGCAAGGGTCACGGCGGCGCGACGATGGGCGAGATTGAGATCCCCTGGATCATCACTGGCCCCGGCGTGCGCGCCGGGCATGAAATCAAATCTCCCGTCAGCACCTGCGATACGGCGGCAACGATCGCTTACGTTTTCAAACTAAAACCACCGGAGGTCTGGATCGGTCGCCCGGTGCGGGAAGCCTTCACCGCCGGCGCGAACTAATTTGCCCTTGTCATGGATTCATCCGCGATTCCGCCCGCCCGGCCCGACCTTGATCAACTCCGCTCGGAAGGGGATGTAAATCTCTCGCCCCGGCGCCGCGCCTGGGCGGCCGAACATATTGCGCCGGAAACGCAATCGCTGCTGGAGGCCGATGGTCGCCATTTCTTGCATCAATCCCTCTCCACCCCCTGCCTGAACGTCCTGGCCAAGGCGGAGGGCGCGTGGATTGAGGATGTCGAAGGCCGGCGCTATCTCGACTTTCACGGCAATAATGTGCATCAAGTCGGCTTCGCCCATCCCCGCGTTATCGCGGCCATCAAACAGCAGCTCGATGAACTCAGCTTTTGCACCCGCCGCTATACCTGCGCCCCGGCGGTTGAACTGGCCCAACGGCTCGGAGAAATCGCACCGGGCGATTTGAATCGCGTGCTGTTCGCGCCCGGTGGCACCTCCGCCATCGGCATGGCCCTCAAGCTCGCGCGCATTGCCACCGGCCGGTTCAAATTCGTTTCGATGTGGGATTCCTTCCACGGCGCCTCGTTGGATGCGATCTCGGTGGGCGGCGAAGCCGTATTCCGCAAGGGCATCGGACCGATGCTGCCGGGGTGCGAACATGTCCCGCCGCCCGAGCCAATGCGGTGTCCGTTCAAATGCGGCACCGCCTGCAATCTTTCCTGCGCCGACTACATTGATTACGTTTTGGAAAAGGAAGGCGACGTGGCCGCCGTCATCGGCGAGACAGTTCGCTGCACACCGTTCATCCCGCCGGCGGATTATTGGAAGCGCGTCCGGGCGGCCTGCGACAAGCACGGCGCGTTGCTGATTCTCGACGAAATCCCCATCGGCCTCGGTCGCACCGGACGCATGTTCGCATGTGAACATTACGACGTTGTACCGGACATGCTGGTGTTAGGCAAAGGGCTGGGTGGGGGCGTTTTTCCCATTGCGGCGCTGTTGGCGCGGGAAGGTCTCAATGTGGCGACGCATACCGCGCTCGGCCACTACACGCACGAGAAAAATCCGGTCGGTTGCGCGGCCGGGCTCGCCACGCTGGATGTGATTCGCGACGAAAAATTGGTGGCCCACGCCGCGCGGCTCGGTGACTACGCGCTGGCGAAACTACGCGAGATGCGCTCCCGTCATCGCCTGATCGGCGACGTGCGAGGGAAGGGACTGTTGCTGGGGGTCGAACTTATTCGCGAAGGCAAACCCGCCACTGACGAAGCGGAACGCGTGATGTACGGCGCGCTCAAACGCGGGTTGAATTTCAAAGTGACGATGGGCAATATTCTCACGCTCACACCGGCGCTGACGCTCACGCAAGCTGAAATGGATCAAGCCCTGAACATTCTGGACGCCAGTATCGGTGAGGTGGTGGCGGAGGAACTTTAACATGAGCTTTCGCGAACGTGCCCTGGCCCGGTTTCCCGCCGGCTCGAATGGCGAGTATGGGATTCCGGCCGAACTCGTGCCCGTGTTGCAGCGTGGCGCGGGCTGCCGCGTTTGGGATACCGAAGGGCGGGAGTTCCTGGACATGACCATGGCGTGGGGCGCCGCTTTGGTGGGCCACGCGCATCCCAAAATCGTTGAGGCGGCCACCCGGCAGGCGCGCGCCGGCGCCAATTTTGCGGCGGTGAACGCCCGGGCCGTCGAACTGGCCGAACGCATTCATGCGCTCAGTCCGTGCGCCGAAAAAATTCGTTTCGTGGCGTCCGGTACCGAAGCCACGATGCTTTGCTTACGGATTGCCCAAGGCGCAACGAACCGGCCCAAGGTTTTGAAGTTTGCCGGCGCCTATCACGGCCAGCATCCGGTCGGCGTCACCAGTATGCTGGCTGGCAAACCAACGGTATTGCCGGCGTCAGATCCTTCCGGCGCCGGTGCCGCGTGGGTGGAGCGGGATGTCTTGACGGCCCCGTTCAACGATCTGGTCACGACGGAAAAAATTATCGCCGCACACGCGGCCGACCTTGCCGCCGTCATCGTCGAACCCCTTCATCGTTGCATCACTCCGGTGGCCGGTTTTCTGGCGGGCCTCCGGGCGGCGACCGAAAGACACAGAGTCGTTCTGATCTTCGATGAAGTCGTCACCGGCTTCCGGCTGGCGTTGGGTGGCGCGCAGGAGTATTACGGCGTCCAGCCCGATCTTGTAGCGTATGGCAAGGCGTTGGGCGGTGGCTTCCCGATCGGCGCTTACGGTGGCCGGGCGGAGTTGATGGAGGTGGTGGCGGAAAGTCGTTTGCCGGGTCCGCACTATGTCTGGTCTGCCTCCACCACCGGCGGCAACCCTGTCTCCTGCGCCGCCGCGCTCGCGACGATTGAAGTGCTTTCCGAGCGCGGCGTTTATCCGGGTTTCCATGAAAGCGGGGCACACTTGCGCCGGGCGATGGGCGGGGTGTTGGTAGCCCAAAGCGAAACGGCGCAAATCCTGGGGGATGGCCCGCTGGCTCAAGTTGCGTTTTCCGGGCAGCCGGTAACCGACCAACCAAGCTGGCTCGCTTCCGACCGGGCACGGGGCCGGGCGCTCATGCTCGCGCTGCTGCAGGCCGGTGTGTTTCTCAATCCCATGGGCACGAAACTTTATCTCTCACTGGCCCACGACGCGAAGGTGATTGCGAAATTTGTCCAGCACTTCGCCGATGCCTTGGCGGCCACGCGGAAATCTCAGGTCGGCGCTTGAACTCTGAACACCGAAGGCAAACCCGCCAACTCACCCGCACGGCCGGCTTCCAAATAAATGGCCCGGGCAAAAAAACGCCCGCCGTTGACTCGCGTCAAACAGCGGGCGTTATGAGATTCGGAGCCAGCCAGCTTACTTGGCGATCTCGATCTTCGTGGCGGTGAATTGAAGTTTGCCATCCACCTTTTTGCTCGTGCCGGTGGCCGTGGCCTTCTTGGTTTCCTTGCAAACGTTTTCGTGAAACTTATCGCTCACGTCGTTTTTCACCATGTAATACGTGGTCTTCTTGCCGTCTTTCTCGACTTGGATCACGTTTTGGCATTTGTCGGTTTCTTTGAGTGCACACTTGGCGCACTTGGAATCACCGGTGATGGTAACTTCCTTGTCTTCGGCGAGAGCCGGAAGGGCCAAGGCCAGCATGAACAGGCCGATCGCGCCGGCCAGAATGAATGAGGTTCGTTTCATAGTATTTTTTGTTTGGTGTTTACGACTTCGGCTCCGACCTTACACCAGCCCAACGTCTGATACCATTAAAATTTTTGAGGCGAAAAACTGTTCACCGATGCTCGGATTGGTCGCCGGGACGAAATGAGTGAAACCGGTTGACTTGGAAAGAGAAACCTTTATCCCTCTGCATCCCGTTTGGGTCGGGATGGAATTTTTGCCGTAATACGAAATACTATGATCGCAAACTTTATGGAAAAGCTTGAAGCCCACCGGCGGCGACCGTTCCTGCTCCTAGTGGTTGCTTTGGTCTTCGTCGGTTGTTCGCCAGCGGGAAAAGCCACTGCGCCCAAGCCAGGTGTGACGGCGGTGGAATCCCAAACAGTTCAGACCGCACGCACGGCCCTCGATGATTACATTGCCGCGCCAGATACGAACTACACTTTCCGCGTCATGGCCACGTTGCCAGACACGGATCACACCACGTTCATCGTGGACATGACGTCTCAGGCTTGGCTGACGACGAACGAAGTGGATTGCCCGCTGTGGAAGCACTGGATGGTCATCGTCAAACCGAACGAGGTGACGAGTGCAAAGTCGCTGCTGTTCATCGGCGGTGGGGCTAATGGGGGCAACCCGCCCGCTGGCGCCGATGGCAATCTAGTCAAGATTGCACTGGCCACCAAATCCGTTGTGAGCGAGTTGAAGATGGTGCCCAATCAGCCCCTGATTTTTGCGGGAGAAACCGAAGGACGAAAAGAGGACTCTTTGATCGCTTATACCTGGGACAAATTTCTCCGCACGGGCGACAAGAAGTGGCCGGCCCGGTTGCCGATGACCAAGGCCGCTGTTCGCGCCATGGATACAGTCACCGCCGTCTGTGGCAGCACTGCGGGTGGCAACGTGAAGGTGGATGGTTTTGTGGTGGCCGGCGGATCGAAACGAGGGTGGACGACATGGATGACGGCGGCGGTGGACAAGCGGGTGGTCGCGATTGTGCCCATCGTGATTGACGTGTTGAACCTCGAACCATCCATGCGGCATCATTACGCCGCCTACGGATTCTGGGCGCCTTCGGTAGGCGATTACACGGCGTTCCGCATCATGGAGTGGAACGGCACGCCCGAGGATCGCGCGCTGATGAAAATCGAGGATCCGTACGAATACCGCGCCCGGCTCACGCTACCCAAGTTCATCATCAATGCTTCCGGCGATCAGTTTTTCCTGCCGGATTCCTCGCAGTTTTATTTCAACGATCTGCCCGGGGTAAAATACCTGCGCTACGTGCCCAACGCGGATCACTCGCTCAAGGGCTCCGACGCCTATCTGACGTTGCAGGCGTGTTACAACGCGGTGCTTTACAATCGCCCGCTGCCGCAATTTTCGTGGACGCTGGAAAAAGACGGCGCCCTTCGCGTGGTCACGCAGAGCCAGCCGTCCGAAGTCAAGCTCTGGCAAGCGACGAACCCGGAGGCCCGTGATTTCCGCATTGAGACGCTGGGGCCAAAATACACCAGCACGGCGCTGACCGATCAAGGGGGCGGGGTTTACGTGGGAAAAGTTCCCGAACCGGCCAAGGGCTGGACGGCCTTTTTCGTCGAGTTGACTTTTCCGACCGGCAATCCGGAGCCGTTCAAATTCACCACCCAAGTTCGCGTGGTGCCCGACACCCTGCCCTACAAATTCGTGCCCCAGGGGCGTCCGCAGTAATTGGCCAACTGCCGCAAATCCGAAGCGCCTTAGCTCTCATTTCGGCGCCACCGGCGAACTCGGTTTGGCTTCGGGCAACTGCTGATCAAACCAGTCGGCCATGATCTTGACCTCCTCGGGGAGCGTCATCCAAGGATGTCCGCCGCCCTTCTTTACAATCAATTCTGCTGAGCCGCCGGCCGCCTCGAGCGCGGCAACCATTTTCTGCGACTGTTGGAGTGGTACCACGGGATCGGCATCGCCGTGGATCAGGAGAAACGGAATCGGCGGCGCTTTGACCAATTGCGCCGGGGAGAGTTGAAGGGAGCGCTCTCTAATCTCCTCTTCCGAGTGACCCTTGATCCCACCGAGAAACAATAAATCGGCCAACATCCTGGAATCCGCAGGTTTGC
>JANYBF010000614.1 GCA_025360895.1 Verrucomicrobiota bacterium | reverse complement strand
GCGGGGGCACAAGCTTCGCTGGGATCCCGAAGCCGAACGCTTTGAAAATGATGATGCCGCGAATGCCATGCTTACACGGCCGATGCGCGCTCCGTGGAAGCTGGAAGCGTAAACCGGCTTCCCGATATTGCCGGCGATTTGGACCATTTGGCCCACACCTCCGTGCCGGAAGCCGCTGCAGACCGCGCACCGGCTGGGGTTTCGCGGAGCGGGAACACGAGCGTTGGCGGGCTCACTGCTTCACGCCTGACTGCTCCGGTTAATCGCCGACCCCTTCACGAGAGAACGGAAGCAAGTAATCAATTCCAAAAACCAACGCCATTACGGACGGATCGTTGCTGACATGCGCCAACGGATTGGGTATACACAGTCGACAAGAATCTTCCGAGGTGCGCATTCGCTCACGCCCTCGGCCGCAGATTTATGACACCCGCGGAAATCCTCGCACGCTACGACGAAGATCAACGCCGCCTGGTGGAGGATGTGGCAATGCGCCGGGAGGTCGCCGGGCCTGTAATCCGGCAGGTAAGCTGTCACGACCGGCAGAGCTGGGTCATTTACTCCCGGCTGGACCCAGACACCGTTGAGTCCGCCATCGCAGCCCAAGTTGACTATTTCCGCAGGCTGGGACATGGCTTCGAGTGGAAGGTATTTTCCCACGACACTCCGCCCGACCTGAAGGATCGGCTGGTGGCCCGCGGTTTTGAATTGGAGGAGACGGAGGCGATTCTCGCGTTGGACCTGCAATCCCTGCCGTCCACCCTCTCGCCAACGACGCCGTACGACATCCGCCGCCTTGCGGATCCCGAAGGGCTGAAAGATGTCGCCGCCATCCTGCGCGCGGTCTGGGGTGAAGTCGGCACCCGACAGCAGGAACGTCTCGCCCGGGAGCTGCGGGAAGCACCGGACCGCACCCGCATCTATGTCGCCTATGCCGACGGCGCGCCGGTGGCTTGTGGGCGATTGAACCTTGATCCCAGGAGTCAGTTCGCCAGCCTGTGGGGCGGCGCAACACTGAAGGAGTTTCGGGGCCGGGGATGGTACACCGCGCTCGTCGCCATTCGCGCCCGGGAAGCGAGGGAACGCGGCGCCCGCTTTCTCACCGTGGACGCCCGCCCGATGAGTCGGCCAATCCTGGAGCGGCTCAGTTTCCAACTCCTGACTTTTGCCAACGCCCTGCATTGGCGACCGCCGGAAGCCCCGCCTTGAATGGTGGACCAATGCCTCTGCTCACCGTCCATGGTGTTATGGACAAAAAAAAGCCCAGGATTGCTCCGGGGCTTGCGAAAGAACGGAAGCATCACTTGCGGCGGCGGAACATCAACAGCGAAGTCGCACCGAGACTCACCAACACCACATTTGAAGGCTCGGGGATGTAGAGAGGAGACACCATATTGAAACCAAGGACTTGCGATGAACCAATACCAAACAAAGTGGTCGCCGGGATTGGGCCACCACCAAGTAACAGATCGTTGCCAATCAATGATTGACCGATGAACATGTCCAATGGAGGAGTACCATTATTCCAGACTGCCAAGGCTTCTGCCCAAGTTGATCCAGCGTTCGCCGACCAACCGCGTACAATGAAGTCAACCGTACCTGAAAGGTGCGTAACGTAGTCGCTTAAGGTCACCACGCGCCCTTCCCCTCTCGCGCTATTCACATTCCCTATCCCTGTAGGGGTCTGAAACCACGGATCATAAAACGTAGTGCTTTGTCCGCTGGCATTGACGGTGGTTGACGGCGCCAGGAACAACGCAAAGTTGAATGCAGTTGTTCCCGAAACTGGCATAGCTACGCCACCTGCGGAAATAAGCTGTGATGCCGAATTCGCGAAGATAACCGTCCCTTGAGCAAACGCCACCGTCGTTGCGCCCATCAAGGCTGCCAATGTCAGGAGTTTTTTCATGTGGTTTGAGTTGGGTTCTTGTTGGCTTAGATGTTGCCCGTTCGCAGACCGTTTAGCAACTCAGCCGCAATCCATTTCAAAGTGACACAAGAGTGGTGCGCGCGAGAGGACTTGAACCTCTAAACCTTGCGGTACCAGATCCTAAGTCTGGCGTGTCTGCCATTCCACCACGCGCGCATCCGCCAATCTTCTAGCCGGAAACTCCCAAAAAGGAAACCGCTAATCTTTGCCCGTCGGCGCTAATTTATTTTTGGATTAGTGGAAATTAGCGCGGATAAGCGATTCACCATCCCTTGCTCAGAAATCAAACTGGTCAATGTTTGCTTGGTTGAAAATGAACGGTTTGCCCAGCAGGATATTGTCGCCCACGATTTCAAAGGTTCCGAGCGTTCCGGCGTTGAAGCTCTTCGCACCGGTTTTTAGATCGTTCTTAGCCAGCGCCGTCGCAACCTGCACAGTGAGATAGCCGAGCTGTTCGGTGTTCCAAAGGATCACCGAATCCGTCACCCCTTCATGGACGTAGCGCTTATTCTCATTCGGCAGGCCGAGACCGATGACCTTCACCTTGCCGGCCTTGCCGGCCTGTTTCACCGCTTCCGCCGCGCCCGGAACGGCGGGGGAGCAGATCGCCATGATGAGTTTGAGGTTGGGATTCGCCCCCAGAAGCGCCGTGGCTTCACTCTGGGCCTTGTCCTTGAGGTCGTCGCAGGGGCGCAACGCCACCATTTTCATGTTCGGATACTTCATCGCGCGTCGTTCTTCGATTTTCTTCTGCCATTCGATCATGTTCCCCGCCGTCAGGCTCGCCGTGATGATGGCGAATTCGCCTTCGTTGCCGCACAACCGCGCCGCCTCATCCATGAGAGCGTTGGCAATGCCTTCAGGCGTGGCCTGGTTCACGAAAAATTCCCGGGCGTCGGGCAAAGCATCGGCGTCGTAGGTAATGACCTTGATGCCCTTGGCGCGCGCTTTTCGCAAAGCGGTCGAGATACCCTCTTTGTTTTCGCACGCGGCGGCGATGGCATCCACCCCGAGCGTGATCCAATTCTCGACGATCTCATTCTGCTTCGCGGGATCGGGGTCGGTCGGGCCATCGAACAGCAATTCCACCCCAAGTTCCTGGGCGGCCTTTTCCGCGCCTTTCTTGCACGAAATAAAATACGCATTGCCCTTGCTCTTGGGCATGAGCGCGATGGTGAGCTTCTTTCCGCCACTAGCGCTGGCCGAACCACCGCCCGTCGAGTCGGCAGATTTGCCGCAACCCGCCAGACCGGCAAACGCAACGGCCAGAAGCAGAATCAGGATATTTTTCATGGGGTGTCAGATGGTTGTTTCTTTGGGGGCGAACTTTGCCGGGTCAACCGGAGCGAGGCCAGCAATTTCGGCAGGACCGAACTGGAGAGCGCGAGAATCAGCAGCAAGCCCGTCAGCATCCCGGCCATCTCGCGCGGTTGGCGGGCGTGAACGAGGCCGTTGTTGAGTACGGCAATAGCCGCCACGCCTAGCAACGTTCCGTGAACGGAACCGACGCCGCCAAAAATGCTCGTGCCGCCCAACACTACGGCGGTGATCGCAAATAACTCATAGCCCATGCCGGCGTCCGCCTTCGCCTGGCCCAACCGGGAGGTGTAGATGATGGCTGCCAGTGCCGCGATGGTGCCGGCGAGCACGTAGGCGAGCGCGATTCGCCGTTCGACGGGAATTCCCGCGTAGCGCGTGCCTTCCGGGGCAAATCCGATGGCGCGAAACGAACGGCCGAAGGTCGTTCGATGAACCAACAACCAGACGCCGACGGCAACGACGATAAAGACGGGTGCTTGCGCCGGAATGCCGAGCCAGCGTTCTTGGCCGAGGAACAGAAAAGACGCAGGGAAATTCGTGAAGGTGTCCACGCCGCGTGTGATGGCCTCGGCGAGGCCGCGAAAGAGCGAGTAAGTTCCCAACGTAACAATCAATGGCGGCAAACGCAGCC
>JANYBF010000569.1 GCA_025360895.1 Verrucomicrobiota bacterium | reverse complement strand
TGGTAATGCACGCCACGGAGATGACCGAAGCTTGCCACACCGATGGACAGGATGTCCGCGCCATTGAACAAACCCTCACGATAAATGAATTTCACCTTCGCCGGGTCGCGCACCACGGTAGTGCCGCTCGTAACAGTGTAGCCAATCTTTTCGAACTCGCGGTAGGCGTAGTCCACCCACGCGCGTTTCGTTTCCCAATCCGCCACGGGCGCGACGAGCTTGCCGCCGGCTTTCATTTGTTGATAGATGCCCGTGTTGAACGGCACTTCCATCTGGTAAATCGTCACCGAGTCCGGACGCAACGCAACCGCTTTCGCCACGGTCTCGCGCCACTTCTCCTCCGTCTCCTCGACCATGCCGGCAATGAGATCAATGTTGATTTGGGGAAAGCCAATTTCGCGTGCGTAGGCGTAGGCGCGGGCGATCTCCTTCGACCGATGCGCGCGGCCGTTGATCTCCAGGATATGATCGTCAAAATGCTCGATGCCCAGGCTGAGGCGCGTGACGCCAAGGTCGCGGATCGCCTGCAACTTGTGATCGGTAAGCGTTCCCGGTTCGGCCTCGAAAGTGACTTCCTCGACTTCATCCCACGGCAGCAGCCGTTTCATGCCGTCGGTCAGAAACTTCAATTGATCGGGCGAAAGATAGCTTGGCGTGCCGCCGCCGAAGTAAACAAACCTGGGTTTGCGTCCGCCAATGGCTGGCTTGCCGGCGTAAACCGTCAACTCCTTGAGCAAGGCATCGAGATAGCCGTGCACTTCGGATGAATCCTTGTCCGTATAAACCTTGAAATAACAGAAGTGGCAGCGCTTCCGGCAGAACGGAATGTGAACGTACTGGCCGAACGATGTCGAGGGTCGAGGGTCGAGAGTCGAGGGTGGGTGTTCAAGCGCGGCTTCAAATTGCGATACGAATTCGGGTTTCCAGAATGCGAAAGGCGGGTAGTTCGCGACGAAGTAATTGCCCGCAGTGGTTTCGTGCCGCAGCGGTGGCGCAACGGTGGTGGTGACGTTACTCATTTCTTTTCAACCTTTGCGCCGAAACAATAAACATTGCCATCGTCGCTGCCGATGACAATTTTTCCACCCGCCACGGCGGGCGAACTGCTAACTGGCTGGCCGATTTCATACGACCATAGTTCCTTGCCGTCGTTCAGGCCAACCAGATACACACGCCCGTCATCCGAGCCAACCACGACCTTGTCGCCGCAGACCACCGGCGAGCTGTCCACCCGTCCACGGGTGGCAAAACTCCAGGCGCTTTGACCATTGGTGCGATTCACACAATGCAGCATTTTATCGCGCCCGCCAAACACCACCCGATCTTTCGTGACCGCTGGCGAGGAAAAATACGGGAACTGCCGATCATGAAAAGCCCATACGTTGGAGCCCAATTTCAGGTCCGCGCAGAGAAACTGATTTTCATAATGGCCGAAATAGGCACGCCCGTCGGCCAGGGCCACGGACGCCGCGATGGGCGCGCCAATTTCGTTGCTCCGCGATTGTGATCCATCAGCCAGCGAAATGACGTAAAGGAGTCCGTCACAGCCGCCAAACACCGTCTGCCCATCAGCCACGGCGGGAGAACCGTTGATGTAGTTGGCCGATTCGTACACCCAGTTGCTTTTGCCCGTGGCAGCCTCAAGGCAGTGGAGTTTGAAATCGTAGCTGCCAATCAAAATGTTGGTCTGGCCGTCGGAAACAAACCAGTTGGGTGCCCCAAGAATTTTGTCACCGGTGGTGTATTTCCAAAGTTGTTTGCCGGTGGTTGCATCGAGCGCGTAAAGGTTGGCATCGCTGGACCCGACGAAAATTTTTCCGTCGAGCACGAGCGGCGAAGATTCAATCGCGTCGCTGTTGGTAAAGGACCAGATTTTCTTGCCGGTCGTCAAGTCGAGCGCATACAGATTGTGATCATCCGAACCAACGAAGACCTGATTGCCCACAATGGCGGCCGAAGATTTGACGGGCCCGGCGGTTTTGAAGGTCCAGAGCAACACGGGCTTTTCCGGAAGTTGCCCGGAGGCGATACCAGTCAGCGCGGGTTGGCCGCGGAACATGGGCCAGTCTGCCGCCGGGCACGATCGAACCGCAAAGGCCGAAGCCAGCAACCCTATTAAGTGAAGAATGATTGTTCGGCGCATATGCGACTTTCGGAGAGGGTATCATTGCTTCGCGGGCTTTGGCAAACCGCCAACGCACAATTTCTTCCCTTCGGCTTTGATCCGACGGTGATGCGGGTTCGGGTCTTCAAAGCAACTTTCCGAGATAGTCACAGCGTCAAGACAGAGCGAGTCAACCCGGGTGTCCGGTGACAATGTTTCGCCGGGCGCGTAAAGAGTGGTGAACAACTCGCCAAAAAATCAAAACGAAATTCTTGTGTTTGATGGCAACGAGACTAGGGTTACGCCGAAAACAGCCCGAGCCAGTTACGCCGTGAGCAATCCGGAAATCGTTTGGTCTCTTTTAGTTAATAGGGCCGATCATTACTATCATCGCTCAATAAAATTCACACCGCACGACTCACGAAAACCGAGGCTGAAATAATTATATGAAAACCGTAATTTCTTCCCGCCCGTTCAATTCCGGGTTTGCCGGGGCCTTGAAGTTAAACGGCCGGTTTGTAGTTTGGGCCTTGGTCTTGATCACGGTGAAGAATGCGCCAGCCCAGGTCAGCCTCTCCGGCACGAGTTACCAGCAAAACTTTAATAACCTCGGCAGTGGACTTCCGGCCGGATGGACGGTGCGCACCAATGCGAGCGCGACCAGACTGGGAACGGCGGCAACTTTCAATGCCGCCAAAGTGAGTTGGGGTACCGCAACCGGGCAATTTGCTAATTACGCCTCCACTTTCGATGATGGAACCAATGTTCTCGGAACAGCAACGACCGCCGAGCAAGGCGGGATTACCAACCGCTGCCCGGGGATCCGGCAGACGCTTACGTTTGGCAATCCCGGGGCCGCTTTTGTGCTTCAAGTTCAAAACACCGTTGGTTTCAGCAATTTAGTCTTCAGTGTTGACCTTAATCTGTTGAGCGTGCAGGGCTACTCCACCACTTGGACGATTGATTACGCAGTGACGAATGGCCCGCCGACAAATTTCACCGTTCTAGGGACTTACCCGGACCCGGGCACTTTCGGCAGCAATACCGTTAGCTACGCGTTGGATGCGGTCGCCGACAATCAATCACAAAACCTTTGGCTTCGTGTCATTGCCCTCTCCGCCGCCACCGGCAGTGGTTCGCGGGACACGTTCGGCATTGATAACTTTGTCCTGAACTATGAGGGACCTGCCGCAGCTACCATCACCCTTCAACCGACCGACCGGACCAATCTCCCGCGCTCGACCGCGACCTTTGTCACTGCGGCTTCCGGGACCCCTCCGCTTTACTATCAATGGTATAAAGGTAGTGTGGCACTGACCGATGGCGATGCCATCTCCGGGGCTACCGGCGACACTTTGACCATCAATCCCGTCTTCCACGCGGATGCGGGCGATTATCAAGTCATCGTCACCAATGTCTCCAACTCTGCGACCAGTAAGGTGGCCGTCCTGACCGTGAACGGTTTCATCATGACC
>JANYBF010000517.1 GCA_025360895.1 Verrucomicrobiota bacterium | reverse complement strand
GCGCGAGTCGAGGCCCGTAAAAAGGGGTTGCCAACTCAAGTCCAGCGGCGCGGTCAGTTCCGGCGAGGCACCACTCGACGGGAGTTCCTGGAGGCGGAGGTTGCGGAATTCCACCGGCGCACCTTCCGACTCCAGTGCGAGGTAGCCTTTGCGATAATTGCAATTCTCGCCGCCCGAAACTTCCTTGCCGTTCACACTCAGACGCAGCACACCATTCGTGCCGACAATGCGGTAATGATTCCACTCCGGAAATCCTTTGCTTCGGTCCTCCGAAGGGAAACTCCGATCACCATTGTGGCGTCCAAACGGTTTCATGCTCGCGCCATGGATGGGAAATACATCGCCATGCGTGGTGAACCAGTCTGACTTCTTGCCATTCTGTTTCTCGTATTGTTCGGCGTAACCGTGGTCGAGCACCTGCACTTCGATGCCGCGCAGAAAAGGCACACCCGGTGCCGCGATGGGTGTACCCCAGATGAACACGCCGGAATTGCCGCCGTAGCTCAAATGCCGCCACTCGACTTCCAAGATGAAATTTTCGTACTGCCGTTCGGTGCGCAATGCCCCGGTGGGCTGGCCGGTGCAATGAATCATGCCGTCACGTACGCTCCATGTTTCGGGGGCGCAATTGGCATTCACCCAGCCGGTCAGATCCCTACCGTTGAACAGCGCCACGAAGCCATCGTTATCTGCGGCCCGAGCGGTGATCGCCGTGACCAGCAGGAGAATCAGAGATAATCGTCGCATAACCCATTAGTGACAGGATCATCAGATAATTGCACGCCCGAAAAAAAACGGCAGAGATGCGGATTCAATCCCGCCATGCGGGCTGCCTCGACGAGTTGCCACTTGCCGACCCCTCAAAATCTTGGGTGAAGACAAAACGATTAAGCGGGTAAAGCGCGCTCTTGGAAACGCGGGATTTCACTGGTAAAATTCACAAATGAAAAAAGACCCTCTTCGGCTTGAGTCGGGTCGCGTGTGCCGATGGGAACGCCCCCAGGTTCACTTGCTACGTCATTACTACGTGCTGACGTTTCCGCGAGAGCAAGGCGAGCCAACCGGAACAGAGGAAACTGAAATGCTAGGACACGCTCTTATTGAAGCGCGTCGGCTTGCCGCGGATTTACTTCAAAACCCTGAATCATTTGTACTAATCCATAGCGGTAGAGGCAACCGACGAGCTTATGGCTGGCATGTTCACATAGCGCTAATATCAAGTCGTGGGCAAAAAGCATGGATTTACTTTGTTCTGTGGGGGAAAAACTTTTTGCAGGCGATTGGATTACGTCGAGATCGTCGCTGCTAAGAGTAGATTTTGACATCTCATCCCCTCGCTAGAAAATCGGTTTGGCATTTGTAGAAAATGCACCAATCGCCTTTGCCTCGTTTCCGATTTTCATGATTCTCATCGTCCGTCGGAAAATCTCCTGACGATTGTTACAGACGGCCAACTATTTTCTGATAGGCTGGTGGCTTCTTAGGAAACGAATCGAGACAAATTATGCGTCATCAAAAATTCACCCCGCGCGCGGATTACCGCCTGGCGGAAGCCCAGCGCACCCAAGCATCCGTCAGCCTCGCGGAAAAGTTTCAGGAATTAAAGTCTTTGACGGTGGAGTTTGGGCACTTCAGCCCGGAAGGCGTCACCCGGAACAGCCAGATCAAGTACACCGTCAACCCCGTTCACGCCAAGTCCGTGTTCCGCCTGGATTGTCCCAACGGCGAATGTATCGGCGGAGATTTTGATTTGAGTGAGGCGCTCACCCAAACGGTCGCCGCGCGGGAGGGCACGGCCACCGGCGAAATGTGCTGCCAGGGTTGGCTGAGCAAGACGACCATTGATCGAATCCATTGCCGCAATATCCTGCGCTACAAACTCAGCTTGGAATATGGTCAGCCAACCGCAAACGGGGCGAACCAATTGCAGGCGGCTTGACGCAGCCAATCGGAAAAGTCGTCCGGGCCGGCGCTTAAGCGTCGCGAGTTGAGCCTCATCATCCAGTCTTGCTCAGGCAGCGGTCAACCACGGCCAGCAACTGGCCAGTCAGGTAGGGTTTGGACAGAAAAACGAGCCGCTCGTTTTCGTTAAATCCGGGCGCCGTGAGTTCAATACTGTAGCCACTCGAATAGATCACCGGGAGATTGGGTTGATCCGCCAGCAGACGCTGGGAAAGTTCGCACCCGGTCATCCCGTTTGGCATCACCATATCGGTCAGGAGCAGATCAATCTCATTACGGTGCTTCGCCCAAAGTTTGAGCGCTTCGTGTCCGTCGTTGGCTTCGAAAACACGATAGCCCGCGCGTTGCAACGTGACGCGAGCCAGTTCGCGCACCATCTCCTCGTCTTCGGCCAGCAGGATGGCACGCGATAACGCCGCCGGTACCGGAGGTTTAACCCCCGTTCCGGCCGACGCATCCACAACCGGGCGGCTGGTGGGTGGCAGGTAAACGCAAAAGGTTGCCCCCTGGCCGGGCTTGCTGTCCACGGTGATCCAACCTTTGTGCTGCTGGATGATACCATGGACCACCGAGAGGCCGAGGCCGGTACCCCGTCCGGTGGGTTTGGTTGTAAAGAATGGTTCGAAGATGCGTGGTAATTGTTCGGCTGATATGCCGCTGCCCGTGTCGGATACGGAAAGGCAGACGACGAGGCCGGTTCGTGCATTCGGATTCTGTGACGCGGTCTCCTTGGAAATGACCGTGGCATCCAACGTCACGGTAATGGATCCGGCACCGGAAAGAGCATCGCGCGCATTCAGCACCAGGTTGGTCAAGACTTGTTCGATCATCGCGGGATCCGCTTCCACGGGCGGCAACTGATCGGCGATCCGTACGGTGAAGTTCACGCTGGCCCCCAGCAGCCGCGCGAGCATCGTGGTGTTGCCCTCAACGACTTTGGCCAGATGCAACGGATGCGAAAACATGGCCTGCTTGCGACTGAAGGCGAGCAGTTGGCGGGTCAGGTTGGCCGCGCGCAAGGCTGCGCCTTCAACTCGCCCTAACTCCGGGTGGAATTGCGGCGGAAGGTTTGGATTCACGAGCAACAACCCCGTATGGCCGGTGATGATGGTGAGGATGTTATTGAAATCGTGGGCGACGCCCGCCGCCAACTGGCCCACCGCGTTCATGCGGTCGCTTTGTTGGAGATGTTTTTCCAGGTTCACCCGCTCCGTAATCTCCTGCAGCAGCGAGAAAACGCCAACGACCTTTCCATCCGGATCAACCAACGGTGTGTTAAACCAATCGCATACGATCAGCCGCCCGTCTTTGGTGATGTTTTCGTTGGTACTGTGCGTGCCGCCGGAATTGCGGCTCAAGTCCGCCCAAATCTGATCCACCTGTTCCCGCGCTGCGGACGCCACAATGAGGGGAATGATGGCTTTACCGAGCACTTCATCGGCGGTATACCCAAAAATCTTCTCCGCTTGTGGATTCCATACGACGACTTCCGCCTGCGGATTCCATTCGATGAACCCCAAAGGCATCTGCCGAATGGCCAGTTGCATCCGCGCCTCCGCGTCACGGGACCGCTGCTCCGCCTCCACACGGCGTTCAATGTCCGCCCGCAACAAGGCGATGGCCAGCCCCGCACCGACGATGAGGAGCAGCACCAGTCCGGTGGTCAAGATCACGGTTCGCCGCGCTTTGCCAATCGCCACGCCCCAAGCCCGGGCATCAAAATCCACACCCAATACCGCTTCGACTTTCCCACTGGTATCGCGCATCGGCACAAAAGCACTCACCCAAGTACCCCATTCGTCACTATAAATCTTGCTGTCGAAATTGGCCTCGCCGAGGAAGGCTTTCTCCAGTCCGGCCAACGGCTGCGGATAAACTTTCCCAATGGGCGTCCGCGATTCATTTCCTCCGTTGAAATCCCCATTGTGGTCGTAGTCCGTTTCTGAATCCACCACGAGAATGTTCGTCCCATCCGCCCGTTTTCGCATGGTGTAGATATCATTGACCGCCGGATTCAACTTCTCCCACTGAATCTGCGCCTCAATCAACGACAGATAAAGCGGATCGGCGGGCCGGGTATCCACCGTCACTCGCGCATGGCCCATCTGCGTCATCTCGTAGGCATACGTCGGCCCAAGCGCGCTGACTTGGGCGATCCGTTCCTGCCGGGCGTGTTCACCGGCGCGTTGCACCACCCACCAGCCACCGCACAAAACCGCCCCGAAAAAAATCCAAACCAAGCGCGGCAAAACCGCCGGCTTCCGATGATGGCGCAACCAGAATGCGATCAGGGACAGCAACCCCAACGAACCAACCCCCAGCGCCAGGTAATCACCTTGCGCCGCGAGAAACGCCAGAATGTCAGACTGCATAGATAGTTTTTAGCGACACACTGTCCAGTTTCCACCCACCGGATGCCTCTTCCAAGCAGATCAACACGCTTGCCAGCTGACAAACTGCCAGTTGCGACGGAGGGAAAACACTCAACTGCTTGACGAACGCAAACTTCAGCAACTTCGACACCACGCCGACACAACTCCTCTGCGGCAATGGCCCAACAATTCGGTGGTTTGATGTCGAAACGTCTTCACCAAAGAGCTTTTACACCTTGGTATTGGCAAGGAGACAGAAAACTCTTTGAGTCTGATTGAAGAACAGCTGCCGACCCGGGTATCTCCGATCCAAGATGGATTGGTCAACTTAGTCCGAAAACTATTTTCAGCATGCAACCAGAACCAACTTTCGCCCAATCGATATGGGGTGGGAGTCAACCTGTTTGATCTCTGTGGTTCTTACCGGCGCGGCCCAACGTGGCTCAAGTCAATTGGTTGAAACCCCATCTTCAACGCGGGTGAATTCGCTTTCAACCGGTAGTCATCCAGTTGCACCGCCACAAACAGAGGATCAACAATGATGGAGTTTTTGTCATGCCCGCGGGCACGCCATTGTTCCAACGTACCGCCAGCGAACTTCATTTCGTCCGCCTTTACCCCTTGTCGCAAGTCCCAATACACGTTGCCGTCGAGAATAAACCTATCATTCTTCCAAGTCGAACCGAGCAACACCCCCCTGTCGAACAACACGATGTTGTTGCTGAAACTGAAGCTCACATGATCTTCATCGCGCGAGCGCTGCAACTGCGGATCGCGTGCGAAGGCAAAGATGTTGTTCCGCACGATGTTCGTCTCGCCGTAATGCTGATGAAACCCGCCGTGCGTGGTGCGATAGACGACGTTGCTCTCGATCAGGATGCCGCTGCTGCCTTCGTCCGTGTAGATGCCCCAACCGCCGTATTTCGTCGCGGCCACGTCATGCCAGAGATTGTTGACCACCCGCGTGCCGGGTTGTTTGCCGAGCATGTAGATGCCCGCCATGTCGCTGAGCACCGGGCCGTCGCCATCCGCCATCACGCCGATGTGATGGACATGATTGAACTCGACAATATTGTTCGACGCGAGCGCCGGTCCATAGCCCCACGTCCAGCCGATGGAAATGCCCGTGTAGTAAAAGTCGTAAATCGAGTTGTGCGTGATGCG
>JANYBF010000447.1 GCA_025360895.1 Verrucomicrobiota bacterium | reverse complement strand
AAAGCATCCAGCAAACCGCTGCCACTGTCTTGATTGTTGGATTCTGCGCGACCTCTTTGGCGGGCGACGAGAAAGAGGTGAAGATCACAATGGATAAAGTTCCCACCACCGTGCAGTTGGCCATCAAAGCTTACGCCACCGAAGCCGAGGTCAAGGGTATCGAAGAGAGCGACGTGGACGGCACAAAAGTAATCGAGTTTGACATTGAGAAAAACGGCAAGGCTTCCGAGGTTGCCTTCCGCCCGGACGGGAAGCTGTTCAGCACCGAGGAAGAAGTCGTCCTGACCGACTGCCCAAAAGCAGTGAAAAAGACCATTGCGAAGCTCAGCAAGGAAGCCAAGGCTGGCAAACCCGAAAAAGTCGTGCAGGAAGGCAGGGCCAGTTATGAAATCGTGATCGAGAAGGGCGGCAAAAAGATCGAATACGTGATTTCGCCCAAAGGCAAAGTCACCAACAAGGAAGAAGTTGGCAAAGAATGATTAGCGCCGCGCTTGTCGGTACCGTGTAAGGGGGCCGAGGTCAGAGTGTCCGCTTTGAACACCCTGACATAACAATGGGTTTAACACCGTTCGCAAAGCCACAACCATGTACTAATCCAAAACAGTCGTTGACACCTTGGTGCCAACCGGTGGCAAAACGTCTTCAGTCGTAATTCCAAGTTTGAAAAACAGTTATGCGCCGGGCACGGCGAGGCCGAGGTCCGCCGCAAACTCGTTGAGACCGGCGACGTGGACGTGATGATTTCCATTCGCTCCAATTTCTTTTACACCCGCACCGTGCCGTGCGAATTGTGGCACTTTGACCGCAGCAAGCCCGCCGAGCGCCGCGACAAGGTGCATATGATTGACGCGCGCAACATCTACCGCAAGGTTACGCGCAAGATTTACGACTTCACGCCGGAGCAACAGCAAAACCTTGCCGCAATCGTCTGGCTGTATCGCGGTCAGAGCGAACGCTTCATTGCCTTGGTCCAGGAATATCTGGAATGCACGCTGGCCGAAGCCGCCGCCATTGCTTGCAAAACGGATTCGTTCCGCGCTGCTTACGACGCGTTGATGGGTGCCGCCGCGCCGTTTTTGAAAAGGCTGCTTTCAAAACCTCGTAGCAGCCGAGGTAACGAGGCTCAAACTGAAAAATCGGAAAGCGGAAATAGTCAGAGCCTCCTCACGTCGGCTGCTACGATTGCCAAGGAACGCGACGAGGCGGCGAAAACGTGCTTTGCCGCGCTGGACGAATTGACCGCACGCATTGCGAAGGAATGGAAAAAGCCGTGCGAGCCTAAACTGGCCGCGCAAAAGAAATTGCTGGTTGGACTGGAGGAACTCGCCACGGCCTGCCGCGACACGGTGAAGGAAATAGACCTCGTGTTCAAGTTGGCGGCGCGTGTGGTGGACGCAGCGGAGAAGGACGCCAAGCCGCCCGGCGAATTACAACGAACCCGCACCACGATCCGCACGAAACGACCAGCAGCGCACCCGGAGGAAAAAGTAGCCGGGTATAAAAAGATTGCGAGCAGCGGCGATTCTATTGACCTACGCCAGCGTGATGAACAGGAGATCTGCGACCACAATGAAAAGACCGTCGCGCGAGCCCAAGGGGAAAACTAGCCCCCCACAAAGAAAGCCGTCGCCGGGCCGAGGGGAATACCAGCACTCCAATGGAGATCGGGCGGCACGAATCACACTAGTTAAACCCATTGGCGCGCGGAAATACTGTTTCCAAAAGAGCGAGCAGGATCAGCCGAGTCGCAAACGCTATTTCGTGACGGTGCGCGATGGTGCGAATATGCCCGACAATACGCCGCAATTGAGCCACACCGCGCTCGACACCCATTCCGCCACTTCGGCACGTGCCTGCGCGTATCGCCTTACGGCGGCACGGCGAACAACGCGGGGGAATCGCGTCAGCTTGCGGGTCAGTTTTATAGGAGGCAGGCCGCGCACGAGGAGATTGTCAATCGTGCGGACGGACACGCCGAGGCGCGCGGCGAGTTGCCGTTTGTTTTCGTAGTCCGGCGCCGGCGGCCGGCCCGCGCCGGGAGCGGGATTTTGATTTGTGCTCATAGTGCTTCACATGCAGGCGAGTTCATTACGCTAGGTGATGCGCCCATGAGAATCCGACTTGGGCGGATTGAACAGAACGGGAGGCGTCAGACCGGGCAAAAAACCGGTGGGACAGTGAAGATATTTTCAAAACCCCACGCCGGAGGCAAAAAGGGTGTGCTCAGGAAGCAATCACACATGGCTCTGGTGTCTGGCGTGGGTAGGCCAACCGAATCCATTTCTGGATGGCGAGGACATGACATTTCACGACACTGCGACGGTTCTTGATGATTTTGCTGGAGAATTTGGTGTCGCTGTAGCCGTGTGCTTTGGCGCGGCGCGGCGCTTTCCCGCGCATGGCTCGTTGGCGCAAGTCTTCGCTATATCGCGCCGCCAAGGTTGCGAGGTCGGCGGATTTGCGAGTATCCAATCCGAGATGTTCAGCTTCAAGAAACCAGCGCCAATCCTCGTCCGTACCCTGATAGGATTGGTGCGTGTCGTAGGTCTTGGTTGGCACAAGCAGATTCGATGCTTTGAAGCTCTCGTGGATTTGATCTAGGAAAGATTGGAATCGCTGTTCAGAATAGCGGCGCTTCGGGATTTTGAAAACCTTGGAAAACTCCGCCATCTCCCGCAGTTCGCCGCCGAATATATTCAGGTAGTGAGCGATGATTGGGGCTTCTTTGAGCGGATCACCGGCAGCGAGCGTGGAAGCTGCGATCCTGAGAAGGCTGGCAAGTTCCTGAAGCCCGGTGTTGACCTCCTCAAACTTGTTGGGCGGGCTATAAGCCAGGCGGAACTGTTTCTTGAACAGGTCCGGTGTGCAGTTCCAAGACTGGCCGACGCGTACCGGCGGCAGTGGGTCTGGCAAGGGTTCAACCCGGCGAAATTTGCGCCAATTCTTATCCGTCACCGCAGCGGGAGAGAATTCCTCGTGGCAGATGATCATCCCGAAATTGAAATCGCGGTCCGTGAGCCAATGAAGCTTTTCGATTTGAAATTCGGTGAGACGAACTCGCTGCCTGGGAGTAAGCATCCAGTCCCACGCGCAGCGTGGGGTGTGGTGTTCAGTGTCGTGGTAATTCGGCGACAACGCGTGAGCACAGCGAAATTTCTCCGACGCCAACCAACGCGCTGAGAGCGTACGGAATTCCTCGTTTCGACGCAGGCATTCCCAATGTCCAGCAACCACCTTTTCTGAGTTCGTCGCTTCGAAGTTTGGATTGTATGTGTCTGGCATAACCGCGCCCATGCTACTCTTGCGCGTGGTCAGCGCAATCTGCGCGTCCGTTGGCGCTCAATCATTTTCGCTCATCTCTGGGCCGCAAGCTCTGACGCGGCAGTTGCGGATGAGGAAGGCGTCCACTTCAGATTTGGGGAAGCGAACGTTTTTTGAAGTGAGTTTGATGAAGGGCAGACGGCGCTGCCGCATCAGGTTGTCTATCGTCCGCTTGCTGACGTTCAAACGCCGGGCCACTTGCAACTTGGTTTCGTAATCCGGCGCTGCGGGAGATTCTATTTGTTCCGGGGACATGCTTGTTGCTTCATTTTCCAGAAGCACCATGCCACACGGTTGCCCGGCGAAGATGTATCACATACACCAGATGCTTTACGCCATGACGCCAAAGGTTCACGCGCGGAAACCTAAAGGCAAAAACCCGGAGGCGGCGGGCGGGTCAATCTGGAGCGCAGAAGGGTGACGGGGCGAGCAAGAGATTGACGCGACCGC
>JANYBF010000435.1 GCA_025360895.1 Verrucomicrobiota bacterium | reverse complement strand
GGAAAGATAGCGGCTGTGTTGACTGCGAAACACTGTCATGAAAGCACCGAAAGTCTGGCCAGCAGACTCCTCACCAATCATTGCATTTTTTCCGATCAGAGCACGGCTTCCATTTCGCGAGCAAATCAAGATGTCTCCAGCCTTCGTCACGAGGTCTGCTGGAATAGGCGTGGATACATAAACATTATCGTCGAAGACGATTTTTCTGCCTTGCACATTCGAGGATCGAAGAACGAGTGTTCCGTTTCCTTCATCAACAATGTCGGAAGGATTATAGGTCAATCCAGTGATGGCTTCGCCCAGATACTTGAGTCGCTTCACGCCCCAATGCTCCGGCACGTCGCCCAGCCAATCCACGCCGCTGTCCTTGTATTTTGAATAGCGCGGAAAGCTCACGGGATGCCTCCTTGCGAGACGCCGCTGTCCCGAACGCCAACGGCGTTCCAGCCATCAGCCCAGGGTTGGCGCAAGGCACATGCGCCTACCCTGGGTGCGTGATAACATCCACCAACCCCAACGGGGTTGCAGCGTCCCTTGCCGTCCGCCGACTGGCTGCAACCCCAACGGGGTTGATGGCTCTTGGGCTCGTGTTCCCAGGGTAGCGCGTGCCGCGCAACCCTGGGCTGATTGACGCAACGCCCTTGGCGTTGGCAAGTCTGCCCCGGCACTTGGCCTCCAGTTCCCGCCGCGCGTTTTTGGCAATCCGTCCGCGTTCTGCTTGCCAGCTTCAAACGCCGTAGGCGTGGCATATTTGTAGAACCCCAAGCAAAAACAAATCCAGCCCCGTCAGGGGCGGCATAACCGGATGATGTCGCTCCTACGGAGCTTGAATTGGTTTGGAAGCGGCACGCTACAAATATGCCAGCCCTGACGGGCTTTTGGGTCAGCCGGTTTTCGCTGCGACCCGTTTGCCGCCACGTCTCGCGGACGCGCTCGGAGTTGACCTTGTAGCCAACGGCGATGATGGCAGCAAGGTTGTAGTGCTGGGTGTCGTAGGTTTTGCCGTCGGCGGCAGTTATTCGAAAATTTCGAATAACTGAATCCTCGAGTAATTCGCGGTCGGCAAAGATTTGTTTGAGGTGGTAGTTGACGGTGTGGGTTTCCACCTCATACAGCGAACCCAGCATCTTCTGGGTGAGCCAGACATTTTCATCGGCGTAAAGGGCTTCGACGCCACCCTGGCCGCTGGCGGCCACAAAGGTAAGGTATTCCGCCGCCGAAGAGCGAACCAGGGAGACGGCGGTTTTCTTTTTGTGCTTGCTGGTTGAGAGTTTTTTCTCCGGTTTCATTGGGTCAGCCCTCCAATCAGGGTGAGAATTTTATCGGTCACGCCTTTAAGCTCCGCATCAATCTCGGCCAACGGACGCGGCGGCGAGAAAACATAGAAATGCCGGTTGAAGGGAATTTCGCAGCCAACTTTGGTTTTCTCGTGGTCAATCCACGCATCGGGTGCATGGGGCAGCACTTCACGCTTGAAATACGTTTCCACGTCTTCATGCAACGGCACGTTCTCGGTATCGCGCAAACTGGCATCCGGCGCCGGCTTGTCTTTGCCTTTTCCCTTATTGCCGAGAATGATGTTGCCCTTGGCATCGCGCTCCGGTCGTTCGACCGTGATGGTGCGGTAGCCAAAATCTTCGTTCTTGAAAATGCGGCTGATGGGCACGCCGCCCTTGGTGGCCTTCTTGCAATTGCCGAAAAGCTTGGTGATTTCCTCAATGTGTTCGGGACTCAATTCCTTGCGCTTGCTGCCGAGACTTTTCCGCATCTTCTGCCAGAAGCCGCTGGCGTCAATCAACTGCACCTTGCCCTTGCGGGCGGCGGGCTTCCGGTTGCTGACAATCCAGAGATAGGTGCTGATGCCGGTGTTGTAAAACATATCCGTGGGCAAACCGATGATGGCTTCCACCAGATCGTTCTCCAGCACGTAGCGGCGAATCTCACTCTCACCCGAACCGGCGCCGCCGGTGAAAAGGGGCGAGCCATTGAGAACAATCCCAAAGCGACTGCCGCCGTCCACGGCGGGGCGCATTTTGGAAATCAGATGCAGCAGGAAAAGCAGCGAGCCATCGCTGACGCGCGGCAAGCCGGGACCGAACCGGCCATTGAAACCTTGCTCCTCGGCTTCCTTGCGGATTTCCCGCTCAATCTTTTTCCATTCCACGCCAAAGGGCGGGTTGGAAAGCGCGTAGTCAAAATGTTTTCCCGGCAGGCCGTCGGCGGAAAGCGTGTTGCCAAAGATGATGTTGGCGATGTCCTGGCCTTTGATGAGCATGTCCGCTTTGCAGATGGCGTAGGATTCTGGGTTTAATTCCTGCCCATACATGACC
>JANYBF010000428.1 GCA_025360895.1 Verrucomicrobiota bacterium | reverse complement strand
GGCAGCCGGAGCTGGCTGCAACCTGTTGGCTTCGAGTTTTGCCAAAATGAAGGCATCCACCGGCGTCTTTGTCCACGAAGGTTTTTTTACGGAAGGCACGCGCGGCTGCCCCACCGGTTGAAAAGCCCAATGCTTCCGCGTCGCATCACGACTTACGGCCGACAACGCTTTCCCTTCACGCGGATCTGGCGCGCCCATCTTTACCCAGGATTCCAGATCGGCAATCTGCTGGTCGGAAAGCTTTTGATTTTTTGGTGGCATTTTGAGGTCGGCATCCGTGTAGCGCACCGCCTGGATCAGCCGGCTCTGCTCCGGATCACCCGGAGCGATCGCCGGACCATTGTCGCCACCTCGGAGCAAACCCGCCCGCGAGTCGAGCCGGAGCCCGCCCTTTACTTTTCCGGCGTCCTGACTGTGGCACTTGTAACAATGCTCGACGAACACGGGCCGAATTTTCGCTTCAAAGAATTCGATCCCCTCACCGAAAGCGCGAGGAGTCGCCAGCGACACGGCGGCCAGAATGGCCAGCGAAAGCGCGAACCGAAAGCACCGGACAACTCCAAGCATGAGGAAACTTTGACGCATTGATTGTCCGGAAATTTAGTCGAACATCCCGGACGCTGGCCACTTTTATCGCGCGCCAAGGAAATAGCGATAAGTGAATTTCGCGCGATGACGTCACTGGTTCCTCACATATTGGAATCGATCCATTCGGATGTGACTTGGAATTATGGTCGTTGACCTCGGTTCGCGCTGAAAATAGCATTTTCATGGCATCCAGACCAGTGCCTACAACGTAGACCAGTTAGGACTGCGACAAAACCGCGACCATGAGGATAACATAATGAACGATTTCACTTTGAAAAACGAGCACCGCAATCAACGCGGAGGCTCCGGCTTTACGCTCATTGAGCTGCTCGTGGTCATTGCCATCATCGCCATTTTGGCGGCCATGCTGCTTCCGGCACTGACCCGCGCCAAGGAGAAGGCCCGCCAGATTGGTTGCTACTCGAATCTTCGCCAGATCGCCATCGCAGCCCGGCTGTACATGGATGACAATAACGGCAGTTTGTTTCACCACCATGAAGGCTGGGTGCTTGATGACGGCACCCAGGTGGACACGCTGCCAGCGGACCTAAGTGGCGTCAGCGGCGGCGGAATGGGCAACAGTCAGGCAGAAAAGCCGTGGATGATTTTTTTCCAACCCTATCTTCAAAGTCGCGGAGTGGGCTTCTGTCCTTCGGATCGCACTCCCCGTTCGCGTATTCTCGCTCGCGACTTAAAGGGCTTTAACGGAGGCATCGGTTCCACGAGCGAAACGCTCCCGCCGGAGAGCGAACTGGCCGTCGCCCAAGACGAGCGGCTCAGTATTGAAAACTACTTGCTCAACTCCATCTTTACCCACAAGTCTGCCCGCTACGCGCTCGAAGGCGCGCTGAGTGGATTCGCAACAGATGCCGCGCTGAGCGCCCTTCCGGACCGGAACATCATCATGTTTTCGGAACGCAACTCGGAAGCCCTCAACGCCCCGGACAATGCCGGATACGGAAACATTAACCAAGACGACTACGACACTTGGACGGGCGAAGCCGCCCTCGTTCAATGGGGCAGCGGCAATTATGGCGACCAAGGCTGGATTCGCTACGGTCGTCACACCAAGCGCGCCAACTACATCTACGTTGATGCCCACGTCGAATCGCTCCCGTGGAGCAAAGCGCGTTTCGATCAGTTCCCGGACCATCGCGTCCGTCATCCGTTGAGCCAGCCGCCGCCATGAGCGGGAACGCACGGCGGTGAGGCAATTGCGCTCGCAGCGCCGCCGCCGACACATATTCGGACGCGAACTTGCCTTTGGGTGCAATCTTGCCAAGCTCGCGCGGTTGAATTTTATTTCGAGCCAACTCTTGTTGCGCCACCGCTACTTCCTGGCGGCCCTGGCAGGATTTGGCCTGGCCACCGCCTTTCCCAAGTTTGACTTCGCCGGCGCCGCGTGGGTGGCTCCCGCTTTGATCCTGGCCTGCGCGTATCGCACTCACGGCCGGAAGGCGTTTCGTGTCGGTTACGTCGCCGGGTTGACGTTCCACCTCACTACCCTCTACTGGCTGCTGCACATTCCCGTGACGGGCTTTCCCATCGTCGGCTGGATCGCGATGAGCGCGTTTCTGGCGCTGTATCTGGCGGTGTGGGTCTGGCTGCTTGCCGGTCATCTGGGCCAAGGCGGTTGGTTGCGGCGCAGCGCATGGACGCTGGCGGGCGCGGCGGCATGGGTGGCGTTGGAAATGATCCGCGCGCGTTTTCTGAGCGGCTTTCCATGGAACAATATCGGCACGTCCCAGTGGGGGATGCTGCCCTTGATTCAAATCGCGGCGGTAACGGGCGTCTATGGGGTGTCCTTCATCGTGGTGTGGTTTTCCCTAGCCATGTTTTCCGGGGTGGTCGCCATGTTTCGGCATCCCACTTCGCGCTACGTTTGGATGAGCGAGATTATGCTCCCGTTGTTGGCGTTGCTGATGATTTTTGTCGGTGGTATGGCGCGCTTGCGGAGCATGCCAGCGGAAACGGAAACCCTCCGCGTCACATTCATCCAACCGGCCATTCCCCAGACGATGATCTGGGATACGGGCGAGAATACGAATCGCTTCCGGCAATTGCTGGAACTCACCGCGCAGGCGCTCACGAATAAAACCGATCTTCTCCTCTGGCCGGAAGCGGCGCTGCCAGAGTTCAACGCCGCCAGCTTCGCCACCATCACCAATCTGATTCAAACCCACCAGCTTGAGATGATCTTCGGGGCTGACGATGTGGTGGAAAAATTCAATCCGACCCCCGGCGACCGTTACGATATCTACAATGCGGCGTTTCATTTTCGGCCGGATGGGTCGTTGGGCGGGATTTATCACAAACGGCATCTGGTGATGTTCGGTGAATATATTCCGCTCGTGCGCGAGCTGCCCTTCGTGAAATGGTTCACGCCCATCACCGGAGGGTTCACGCCCGGCGATCGGGCAACGCATTTTACCTTGGAGCGCCGGCC
>JANYBF010000415.1 GCA_025360895.1 Verrucomicrobiota bacterium | reverse complement strand
TTGTTGATGGTGAATTGCAGCAATGACTTCAAAGAGAAGTTCGGCCAGCGCTCCCTCGTGTCCGGCATCAGCAATCTCATCCTCGCGAGCTGGTTGGTCATGTTCGTGCATATTTTCGAGGTGATCATGTGGGCCGGCTTTTTCCAGTGGAAACATTGCTTCCAAAATTTCAGCACGGCGGCCTACTTCGCTTTTCTCGAATACACGACCGTGGGCAGTAACTTCAACCTGCCGCTGAAATGGCGATTGCTCGAGGGCATGATCGCCACGGCGGGGTTGCTCGGCTTCGCGGGGTCCACCGGCGTCCTGTTCACGCTGGCGCAGGAATTTCAGGATCAACAACTGCAGCGCCGCAAGGAGCGCCGCACCCGGCGCACCGCCACCGGCCGATCTGAAAAACCAGACCGCTCAGACTCAAAAAAACATGAAATGCATCCAACTCCCCTCCCACACCATCACCGTGCCACTCTTGCTGCTGCTTACCCTAGCCGGTTGCACCACGCCTGCTCCGACCCCGCCGCGCCGCGATCTCGCCGCACTCAAGGCGGAACAGGCGGCGCTTACGCCCTCGCAGGTCCTGGAATCGCTCCGGCGCGGCAACGGTCGTTTCGCTTCCGGGAAACCCGCGAACCGGGACATGCTGCACGACCAACAGATCACCGCCGCCGGACAATATCCGCACGCCGTCATCCTAAGCTGCATTGATTCGCGCGCCCCGGCGGAGTTTGTTTTCGACCAGGGGCTTGGCGACCTCTTCAACGCCCGCATCGCCGGCAACATCGCCGACGCCGATCTGGTCGGCAGCATGGAGTTTGCGTGCGCGGTTTCCGGCGCCAAACTGGTGTTGGTGATGGGCCACACGAGTTGCGGTGCCATCAAGGGCGCGTGCGACCGCGTCCAGTTGGGCAACCTCACGGGCTTGCTGGATAAAATTCAACCCGCCGTTGCAGCGGTGCGCGAGGTGCCGGGCGAACGTAACTCGAAGAACAAGAAATTTGTGGAAGCCGTCAGCGAAGCCAATGTCCGGCTGACGGTGGAACGCATCCGCGAACTTAGCCCCGTCCTGGGTGATCTGGAGCGCGCGGGCAAAATCCAGATCGCTGGCTGCATTTACGATCTCGACACCGGTCGCGTGCAGTTCCTCCAATAATCGGCCAACACCGCGAGCACGTAATTTAAGTCCAATGCACGAACGGGAGCGCGTGATCGGGAAGGAAAAGGTGATGCGGATTTTCTTCGGGCCGATGCCCAATCCGCAACTTTGAACACCGCCGCCGGCGCGTGGGCTCACAGAAAAAGCCGCCACCTCCGATCGAACGCCGGTCTTGGAGCCAGTTTGAAAAGTAGCGGCGGGCATCCTGCCTGCCATGGAGGCCGGCATCTTGCCGCCCAGAAGAATCGTCCGTGGGTTGGTGACGGCCCGATTTCACAATGCCCTTTCGGATCCGGGGGCGGGTCCGCCGGGCTGCAAGCCCGGCTCTACGTCAGCCAAGATGGCTGACGCCACGGTTTTCAAACCGCGCGCTCGTAGATCCGGTACGTCTTGTAAACCCGGCCGCCGAACGGTTCGAGCAACCGGCGCATCATGACGTTGTCTTCCAGAATCCACGAAGCTTCCGCGGTTTTGAACCCCAAGCGTAGGCTCGTCATCAGGCCCTCCGCCAGCATCACCGCTTCGACTCCGCGATTGCGATGTTCCGCTTTGACGCCGAGGGTGACGACGCGGCAACTGGTGGGAACTCTGCGGCCCAACACGTAGGGCAGCACGCTAAAAATTTTGGGCGTGACCAAGCGCCCCCGCAACGGCTTGAGCGCTTCGTTGAAATCCGGCAACGTCAGCATGAAACCCACGGGTTCGCCCGCCGCTTCCGCAATCCAGACCAGCCCCTCCACCAACAGCGGCTTGAGGCGCGCCGCCAGGAAATCAATTTCGGCATCGGTCATGGGGATGAACCCCCAGTTGTCCTGCCACGCGGCGTTATAGACTTCCTTGATTTTGACGAGGTCAGCGACCAGCGTTTTCCGGCGGACGGCCGTGAACCGGAACTGGGGACTTCGCTGCCGCGTCTTGGCCGCGATACGCTCCAAGCGTGCGCGGGGAATCCCGGCGACATTGATGTGATATGCCAGCAAGTCCTTGGCTTTGACAAAACCCTCGGCGGTGATCAGATCCACGTAGTAACGCGGATTGTAGGTCATCATGAGCTGGGGCGGCGAATCGAAGCCGTCCACGAGCAGCCCGCACTCATCGTTCGTCGTGGGATTCATCGGCCCCAGCAGGCGGCGCACGCCCTTTTGCCGCGCCCAAGCTTGAACGGCAGCGAACAGTTGTTGGTTGGTCCCGGGATTGTTTTCGCACTCAAAAAAACCGAAGAACGCGGTCTGCTCCGAATGCGTTTGATTATGGTGCTGGTCCAGAATGCCGGCGATGCGGCCCACGTCCCGCCCGTCCCGCTGCGCAATCCAGAGTTGCATCTCAGCATGTTGAAACAGGGGATTCACGTTGGTGAAGACCTTTTTCAAATCCAACAACAGCGGCGCGACCCAATGCGGGTCGTTCCGGTAAATGCCGTAGCTGACATTCAGAAAACGGCTGACCTCCCTTGGCGTGCGTGAGCAGGGGATGATTTGCAGATTCTGGTTCATTTCAAAATTGTGCTGCGCGGACCGCCAGCCCGAGTGAATTCATTTCACGGATTCTCGGGAACAGCGCGGCAACAGTCAATGCGCTGCAAGTTGCCACCAAACCTGATTGTCCCAGAGGGACAAACCATGAATAGCCGTGGGCGTCAGCCCACGGACCCAAGCCAAAACATCTTCGACCCCGCCGGGGTCGC
>JANYBF010000393.1 GCA_025360895.1 Verrucomicrobiota bacterium | reverse complement strand
TTGATATTGAAACCTCCGCGCTCCCGTTGGACAACTTTGATGAAGTGCAGCAGGAATATCTTTTGCGCGAGGCGGAAAAGATCACCGACGAAACCCTGCGCGCCACGAAGCGCGAGGACATCCGGCGGCAGTTTAATCTCTGGCCGTTCACCGCGCAGGTCGTTTGTATTGGCATGCTCAACGCCGAGACGCAGCGGGGCAAGGTCCTGTTCATTGCCGAGGATTTTGAGGAAGACACGGGGGCCAGCGCGCCGGTCGAGTTCCTGCCGTGCGCCGATGAAGTGGAGTTGCTGACGACGTTCTGGGATGTGGCGAAACACTATGACGAGATCGTGACGTTCAACGGACGGGGCTTTGATGTGCCGTTTCTTTACCTACGCTCGGCAGTCTTGAATGTGCCCATCTCGAAGAAGAACTGGCTCGGCTACCGCTTCGCGACCGAACCGCATTGCGATCTCGCCGAGCAATTTTCCTTCTACAACGTCAGCGGCCGCGAAGGCGCCGCCCGCAAGTTCAACCTGGATTTCTACTGCAAAGCCTTCGGCCTCGAGTCACCCAAAGCCCACGGCGTGACCGGCATGGACGTGAACACGCTGATGGCGGCGGGCAAATTTCGCGACATCGCCGAATACTGTTTGCGCGACGTGCGGGCGACGGTGGAACTTTACCGGGTATGGAAAGAACGACTGGCAGGCATCAAGTAATTCATGATTTACGAAATGCGATTCCCGACTCACGCGCGCCTTCAGCGGGCCCCGCGTCATCCACTGTCGTGAGCCGGGAAATCCAAAGCCTAGTTTGCTTCGCGCTCAAGGAGGAGGCGGGCGCTTTCAGGAAACTCGCGGGCGGGCGGGAAGATATTTCCATCCTCGTCACCGGTATCGGACGGAAGAATTCCGAACGGGCGCTGCTTGAGCGATTGAACCAGTTCACGCCACGACTCGTATTGACCTGCGGTTTTGCTGGCGGACTGGATTCAACGCTCGCGCCCGGCGACGTGCTTGGTTCCACCGACGACGAAGCGTTGCAGGGCAAGCTGACGGCCGCGGGTGCA
The DNA here is from genome assembly GCA_025360895.1 of Verrucomicrobiota bacterium. Lineage (GTDB taxonomy): Bacteria > Verrucomicrobiota > Verrucomicrobiia > Limisphaerales > JADLHS01 > JADLHS01. Next base: position 8,297 of record JANYBF010000393.1, on the reverse strand, counting down.
AAGACGGCACGGTTTTTCTGTGCGACCCACATCGCGACGACAGTAGCCGAGAAACTTGAATTGCGACGCACCACAGGCGCGGACGCGGTGGAGATGGAATCAGCGGCCATTCACACCCTTTGCCGCGCACGGGGGATTCCGTGCGCGACCGTGCGGGTTATTTCAGATACCGCCAACGAAGACTTGCCGCTCGATTTCAACCAACTCAGCAAACCGGATTTGAGTTTGGATTACGGGAAGCTCCTGTGGGCCATCGCAAAATCGCCGGGGAAAATCCCCGCCCTGTTGCGCTTGCAGAAGAATTCCAGCCGCGCCGAGCAACGATTGGCGGAAGTACTCGCCCGGATGACGAAGCACGTTTAAATCGTCGTTTCCAAATTGACCGGCTGGGTTTTGGCTTGTCGCGACACCGCCAGCAAGTTATGCAGGCAGGGCAACAAGCGAATCATATTATCATGACTATCTTCTTCGGCGGCGTGGTTGGTTTCCTGGCTTGGGCCCTGGTGCGCTATTTTCTGGCCGGGCTTTATACGGTGGACCAGAACGAGCGCGCGGTGAAAACAAGTTTCGGCCGGGCGCAACGGCTCGCGGATGAAGCCACGACCCTCACGGACCCAATTTCCGAGGGGCTCAACGAAGATGAGCGCACACGCTACGCCTGGCCGCAACTGCGAGTCATCCCGCCGGGCGGGCCGTACTTCAAGTGGCCGTGGGAGCGCGTTTACAAGGTTTCCATTGCGACGCAAACGGTGAGCATGGCCTTTGATCCGGAACATCCGGCCGCCAATATGAGCGGCACCATCCTCGATGCCGTCACCAAGGATCAACTCAACACCGGCTTGACGGGCCAGATCCGTTACCGTGTCTCGGAGCGCAACCTTTACGGCTATCTGTTCGGAGTGAAACATCCGATCGCGCACGTCATGGGCTATTTTGTTTCGGTACTGCGCGAACGCAACGCCAAGTTCGAAGCGCCGAAGCGCGCTACCCAACCCGGGACTGGTGAGGCCGAGGTGGATAGCGGTTCCGTCCACGGCATCTCGATCAATGACCTTCGCAAGAATCTGCGCGACTTGAACGAGCACATGGATCACGAGTGCCGCACTTCGGCGGCGCGTTACGGCATCGTGCTCGACGCCACGCTCATCACGAGCATTGATCCGCCGCCGGAGGTCGAGTCGGCACTGGCGGCCATCAACACGGCGCACAATCAGGTGTCGTCCGAAATCAGTCTCGCCCAAGCCGCCGCCGATCAGAAGATTGTGCAATCCCGGCGCGCGGTGGAAATCGAAACGCTCAAGGCGCAGGCGGAAGTCGAGCCGCTGGCAAGGCTGGCCGATCAATTGACGGAATTAAAGCAGAGCGGACCGGATGTGCTGCCGGCGTACACGCGCAACGTAAAGCTCGCGCTGTTTGAACAGGCCAGCCAGGTTTTTCTGGAGGTGAAGCCGTGAACCTCTTGATTGCGGCCGGGGTCACTTTTTTCCTGAGTTTTGTTTTTGTGCCCATATTTTTAGCGCTGCTGCAGATGTTTGGCGTTTACACCATCGTCGGCGAGCGGAGTTGTCAGGTGTATGTGCTGTTTGGCAAGGTCGTCGCCACCCTCGACGAACCCGGGCTGCATTTTCTCATCACGCGCCTCGGTTGGAAGGCGCTGGTCATGCGCTGGCTGGGGCGCCGCTACGTGCTCGACATGCGCGTGGACCAGGAATATCTCCGCAGCAATCCGGTCAATTCCGAGGAAGGTGCGCCGATGGGCATCGGCATCTGGTACGAGATGTATATCAGCGATCCGGTGGCTTATCTGTTTAAGAACACTGATCCGCGGGGTTCGTTGGCCGCCAACGTCAGCAACTCGACCGTCCGCTGCCTGAGCAATCTGCCGCTCGACGAAATGCTCGTGAACCGCCACCCGATGAGCCAGACCGTGCGCGCGGAGGTTTCCCCCAAGTCGCACGAATGGGGCTACAAGCTCGGCTCGATCTACATCCGCAAAGTGCATTTTCGCGACCATGAGATGATCAAACAGATCGAGAGCAAGGTGGTGAATCGTCTGCGCCAAGTGACGGGCGCCATCAAGCAGGATGGGGTCAATCGCGTCAGCATCATCGGTAGCACAGCGGAACGGCAGGCGGCGGTGGAATTTGCCAAGGCCGGAGCGATTCGGCCACGGATCGTGGGGATGGCACTTCAGCAGATTGCCAAGGATCAGGAAGTTTTCCGGGCGCTGTTCGACGTGCTCGAAACCCAGCGCATCATCACCGGCGAAGCCCGCATCATCATGCTGCCATCGGGCAAGCACATGCTCGGAGAACTATTGGCAACCGGTGGAGAAAGCCGCTCGCAACGCGCACTCACGCCTCCCTAAGCCGGAGAAAAGCCGTTGAACCGCGAATGGACACGAAGACACACGGATAAAGACTGGTGTGTTCGTTCTCAACGGTGAGGCGTACGCAGCCACCGAACTGTGGCCAAGGATTCCGTTCGCCACCCCTCGCTTCGACAGTGGCTGATTCGTGTCGGTTGGTGTCCATTCGTGGTTTCCTGCTGCATGGTTCCGGCTGAGCCTCCGACCAATAATCCGCCCGCCAGTCTGCGATCAAATCAAAGGCTTAAGCTGGACTCTTGGCCCGAACGGGACGCTCAAGCGATACCATAATTGGACTCCGTGGCGCCAACCGCAATGCGCAACCACGACCGGAAGATGATGGCGAGCTTTTGCGGTTTGTTCAGGCGGGTTGGATCGGGTCCGAGAACATTGAACTGCTTCGCTTCGATTTTGCCGAGCAACCGCCAATAAACCGAACCCATCAATTCCGCCGCCACCATGGCCCGGCGATCTTCCGCCGGCAACGTTTCGCGGGCGAGCCGGTAATAGTTGCGGGCGCGGGCGGCGACACGGGCGGCAAGCTGTGCAAAGCGGGCGGAGTATTCGTGCCGGAGGATTTCCGCCTCGGTCACGTTGAACTGTTTCAAGTCCGCCAGCGGAAGATAAATGCGCCCGCGCCCGGCGTCGGTGCGGACATCCCGCAAGATGTTCGTGAGTTGTAGCGCCTTGCCCAGGTGAACGGCGTAGGTGCGACACGCGGGATTCTGGTAGCCAAAAATCTCAATGCTCAACAAGCCGACGACCGAGGCGACCCGATGGCAGTAGAGTTCCAATTGTTCGGGTGTCTCGTAGCGTTGGGTCTCGAGGTCCATCTCGCAACCTTGGATGAGTTCATCGAACAGCTCGAAGCGCAGACCATGTTGCTGGATGAATGGCTGAAATTCCTGGTTCACCGGGAACTCCGGCCGGCCGCCATCGCACGCGCGGCGAATATCCGTGCGCCACGCATTCAATCCCGCGCGGCGTTGCTCGACGGCGACGGAATCCTCGTCCGCCACGTCGTCCACTTGGCGGCAGAAGGCGTACAGCGCAGACATGGCGTCGCGCTTGGGCTTGGGCAACAGCACGAAGGCGAGCGCGAGGTTGGACGCGCTCTTGCGGGTGATCGCCTGGCTCTGCTGCATGATAATCAGTAGGGGAAATCCTTCGGCGGCGGCGGCGGACGGCGGACGGGGGGCAGGCCGCCGGTTTCCGCGAGGGTCGGATTGCGCGGGCGTTGCCGACGCTGCCGACGACGACGACCGCCCGGGCTGGTTTCTCCAGGGGTTTCCACCGCAGAAGCGTCGGGAGTGCGGGGGTGTTCGTGGTGGTACAGGCGCGTGCGGCGCCGGGATTTGCGGAAGACCAACACCCAGACCACGACCCCGCCCGCCACCAACAACACCGCGCCGAGCAAGACCAGCATCTCGGTAATGGTCCGGGCGGCCAGACCCACGCCCAGCCAGGGCACGAAGTTGTCACAAAAATTGGCGGAACCGATGGCGCTCATGCTTCGGGGCCGGTTCGGCCTGCCGGGGCGGGCGGTTCATCTTCGGCGGGGGTCAGGTTCAATCGCTGCATGCGGTAGCGCAGCGCATGCCGGCTGATTTTCAATTGTTCCGCCGTCCGCGTGAGGCTGAAATTACTTTTCGCCAGCGTCGCGTTGATGAGGGCGCGTTCGAAATCAGCAACCAGCTCGTCAATGGCCCGGTCGCCCGTCGCGGCGAGGGTTTCGGTTTTATTAAGGCGCGTTTCGAGCTGGAAATCGGGCAGGCTGCCGGATTGAATTTCGCGCGTAGTTTCGAGAATGAGGGCGCGTTCGATAACGTTGCGCAATTCGCGCACGTTGCCGGGCCAGCGGTGCGACATCAACTTCTGCCGCGCGCCGCGTGAGATGCTTTTCACACTCTTATTCATCGCTGCGTTGAACAGTTTAAGAAAATGTTCCGCTAGCTGCAAGATGTCCTCCCCGCGCTCACGCAAGGGCGGCAGGCGGAACTGCACCACGTTGAGGCGGTGGAACAAGTCCGCGCGGAACTGATCGGTGGCGATGGCCTGAACGATATCCCGATTGGTGGCGGCGATAAAGCGGACATTGACGCGTAATTCCTGGGTGCCGCCGACGCGCGTGAACGTGCCGTCCTCCAGAAAACGCAGCAGCTTGGCCTGCAGCGGGCGGCTCATGTCCGCAATCTCGTCGAGGAAGATCGTTCCGCCGTTCGCCTCCTCCACGCGCCCGGGTTTCTGCTTGAGCGCCCCGGTGAACGCGCCTCGTTCGTGGCCGAAAAGTTCGCTTTCGAGCAGCATTTCCGGGATGGCCGCGCAGTTGATGCGGACGTATTGGGCCCGGCACCGCTGGCTCAAGCTGTGGAGCGCGCCCGCGACAAGTTCCTTGCCCGTGCCGCTCTCGCCCAGGATCAGCGCCCGCGCGTCCGTGGGCGCCACGGTTTGGATCAGTTGCCGCAGCTCGTGCATTTTCGCCGCATCTCCGACGATTTGATCCAATTGGTAGGTTTCAGTCGCGCGGGCCAGGAGGTGGGCGTTTTCGGACAACAACCGATGGCGCTCAGCGCAGCGCTCGACGGCGTGCAGCAGTTCCTCCGGCGCAAACGGTTTGGCCAGGTAATCCATGGCGCCCGCCTTGATGACTTCGACCGCGAGTTTGGGCGTGGCGTACGCCGTGATCATCAGCACCGGCAGCTTGGGCCAGCGGTTGCGCACCCGGTTTAGGAAGTCATAACCGCTCATGCCGCCGAGGCGCGCGTCGGTGATGACCATGAAAATTTTTTCTTTCGCGAGCAACTCCAGCCCGGCCTCGGCGGACTCCACCGCCAGCACGGAGTAACCCTCGTCGCCCAGCAATGTTTGCAGGGAGAGCCGCAGGTTCTTCTCGTCATCCACGACGAGCAAAGGCGGGAGCGGGGTGGTCATGAGCCGGATCGCATCAGCGTTTTCGCCGGGAAGTTTAAGGTGAATTGACTGCCCTTTCCAAGCTCCGATTCCACCTGGACGCTGCCGCCGTAGAGTTCGACGTTGTGTTTGACGACGGCGAGGCCGAGGCCGGTCCCGCGCGTCTTGGTGGTGTAGTAGGCTTCAAATATCCGTTCGCGCTTGTCGGCGGGAATGCCGGGGCCGTCGTCGCGCACCGTAACCTTGATCAGGTCTTCGCCGGCCAACCGCGCGCCAATGAAAATCTGCCCGCCGTCCTGCACCACATCGCGGGCGTTTTGTAGGAGGTTGCTGACCGCGTCGGCAAAATGCTGCCGCTGCATCAGCAACGGCGGCAGCTCCGGTGCGAAGTCGTGTTGAATCTGGGTCCCGGTCGGCAGGCCGGGCGGAAACACCTCCGTGATGATGCGCTGCAGTTCCTCGACGACGTTGAGTCGTTCGACGTGGCCTTCGCTCAATTGGGCATATCCCATGACCTGCGTGATGATCCGGTCGGCCTTTGCGACTTCTTCGCGGATGATCTCGAGCTGTTGGGCGACCTCGGGCTTAGCCGGATTCAAATTCTTTCGCAGGGAGAAAGTAACGTTGTTGATGATGGCGAGCGGGTTTTTGATCTGGTGGGCGACTTCCGCCGAGAGCCGGCCCGCGCTGCGGAGTTGTTCGGTGCGGACGACAAACTCCTTTTGCTCCTCGTCGGCGAGTTTTTGCCCGGCCGCCAGCACCTGCACGCCATAACAGCAGAAGGTGAGCAACAGCAACACCGCCACGCGCAGGATGTAGGGATCGGCGGCGGCGGCGGGGATTTCCGGTGGCCCCGGCGGGCCGGACGGAATCCGGGGTGGGCTCGCGAAGATGGAGTTTAGTTCTTTGGCCAGCTCGGAGCGTAACGTTTCATCCGCCGCCTGGGTTTCGGGCGGCGCGGAGATTTTCCGCTGCATGTCGTCGGAAAGCTTGGCCCAAATTAGTTTGTCCATCGGCTTAGGTAACTGTTTGAGCGAGGTGGCGAGGGCGGAAAGGTTTTCAATGTCTTCGGCCGAGAGCTTTTTGGCGGGCCGGCCCCGCAAGCTGCCCAGGCTCGGCTCCGGCTCGGTGGTGGATTCAATCAGGCCCGCGCTCAGAAAAAAGATGCCGAGCAGGAGGTTCAGCACGATTTGCGGCGTGGCCAATGGAATGGAAACGGCGTTGAGGACGATCAACACCGGATAAACCCAGTAGAGGATGCTTTCAAAGCCGCCGGTCAACACGGTCAACCCGCCCAAGAAGACCCCGTCCCCGAGCCCGATCGCAAACACAATCCACGGAACTGTCCCTGGCGGAAAACGTCGCACGACGAAAAACAACACCGTCGCCCCAATCACCAAAAAAGTGTAGCTCGCAAAGACGTTTTGGATCGTCTCGAACATCACGCCGTAGGAATCCACCACTTGGGCGAGCCACGGTGTGGCAAAGAGCTGGTAGAAGACGATGGCGACGACGATGAGTCGCGCAGGCAGAAGGACGTTCCGCTGGAGGGCCTGCTGGCGGCGGGCATGTTCCGCCGGCTCCGGCCGCAGGGCGGCCAGCATCGCGGGCAACCGTTTCAACCATTGCCATTGGCCCGTACTCATAACCTCGCCGCGACGGCGAAAAAAGCCTCAGCGCATCAGCTTCAGCGCGCGGGCCGCAATCTTTTCCACCGGCCACAACCGGCCCAAACCCTCGTAGCCGCACGACAACATCCCCGCCTCGGGTCCGATGAACTCCACTCCGCGCTTCTTCAACCGGGCCACATTCTCCTGCGTGGCGGCATGTTGCCACATCTTACCGTTCATGGCCGGGGCGATGAGAACTTTTGCCTTGGGATTCAGTGCCAGGGCGATGCAACTGAGCGCGTCATTGGCCAGGCCGAGGGCGAGTTTTGCGATGAGGTTCGCCGTGGCGGGCGCGATCAACAGCAGGTCCGCCTCATCGGCCAACCGGATGTGCGTCGGCTTCCAACCTTCCTCCTCGTCGTACAGATCGGTAATCACCGGATTGCGCGAGAGCGTCTTGAACGGCAACGGCGTGATGAAACGCTGCGCATCGGCGGTCATCACCACGCACACGTTGCATTTCTGTTTGGCCAGCGCACTCGCCAGATCGGCTGCCTTGTGGGCGGCGATGGAACCCGTGACGCCGAGGACGATATTTTTGGTTTTGCTCATTTTCTCAACCTGCCATCTTAATCGTGATCATCCGCTTCATCTTAATCTCTCCTTTCGTGAAGAAGATCACGAGCAGGATTGCGATCAAGATTAAGAAAAAACTAAAACGCCGGCGCCGTCACCCGCGCCGTTCGTATCTTCTCGGCTTCCACGATGGCCTGCATCCGGTTCAGATCCTCCGCCACACTGCGGCTGAGAATCAGGTAATCAAAATTTTTCCACTGCGCGACTTCCTGCCGGGCCACTCCGAGGCGCTTTTGAATCACCGCCGCCGTATCGGTACCGCGCTTGCGGAGCCGTTGCTCCAACACGGCGGTGGATGTCGGGGTGAGAAACACCGAAACCAGTGAACGCCTCAACTCCGGGTCCTCCTCCGCGCACTTGCGGATGGCGGCCGCCCCTTGCACGTCCACGTTGAGCAACACGTCCTTGCCCAAGCGCAGTTTGCCCAGCACCTCCGATTTAAGCGTGCCGTAGCTGTGGCCGTAAACCGTCGCATGTTCCAAAAAGTTCCCCGCCTGCACCCGCTTCAAGAACGATCCCGCGTCGAGGAAATAATAATCCTCGCCATCCTTTTCGTCCTTGCGCGGTTCCCGGGTGGTGCAGGTGATGGCACGCGCCATGTCCGGGCGCGCGGTCAGCAGTTGATGACACAGCGTGGTCTTCCCGCCGCCCGATGGCGCGGAGATGACGACCAGTAACGCGTTCGCCCCGCCCGGTTGGTTGCTTTTCTCGTCGCTCATCGCTTATTCGACGTTCTGGGCCTGTTCGCGAAATTTCTCCAGTTCCGCCTTGAG
>JANYBF010000260.1 GCA_025360895.1 Verrucomicrobiota bacterium | reverse complement strand
TCGTGATCTCGGTGAGCGCCCGTTGCGGTCCCGCCGCGACACGTTGCGCGAACTGCGGGAGATTCGCATTGATATGGCGCGGTTCAACGATGAGTTGTCGAACATCACCAAGTTTTTCGGCGACTGGCACTTGGCCCGCATCTACGAAAAGATTTCGTCGCGCTTCCATCTCAGCGACTGGCATCGCACGATTGACGGCAAGCTCAAGACGCTCGACGACCTTTACCAACTATTGAAGCACGACCAGAACAACCGCTGGATGGTGATTCTGGAGGTAACGATCGTGCTGCTCTTCGTGATTGATCTGGTGATCTTGGCGATGGGTTTGAAGGGGCCTTGAATGGTTGACGGCTGCGCGGCCAAAGTCGTCCCGCGCAAGCTGCCCCAATGGAAACGGAATCAAGTGATTCCAAACCCTGACCCGACGGATCAGGCTTGTCCCACGTCAAACGCCCACGAAAACGTTCGCGAGCCGCCCGCCCACATAAACACTGTTGCGATGGCCGAAGAGTTGTTTGCGGATCTTTTCGATCCGCACTTCCGAGCGCTCCATCTGGCCGACCACGAAGTGATAAACTTCCGCCACGGGCTCGTTGAGCAGGCGGATGGAGCGGTGAATGGGCTGGTTATCCACCTTGATGAGCAGACTGCCGGCAAGTTGGTTGTAATTGAATTCGACCAGGTGTTTTTCGACTTCTCCAACCTGAATTTTGAACTTCATAAATGTACGTCCTAACAAGGAAGAGCTAATCGCAAACTTCATGCCGCCGCAGGGATCCGTTCATTATCATTTATTTCCCCCGGGGGAAACTTGGAGGAAACTTTTAAGTCTAAGGTTTGTTGGGAAAACGGAGTGGGAGATCGTCGGCAAAATCCCGGCGCGCAGTCAAAGTGCCCCGGGCAGGTCGTCTCAAAGCCATGGGCGTTTGCCCAAAATTCTTACGGACTGATGAGCAATCGCCGTAGCTCTTGCGCATCGTTGGTCGGTGGCTGACACGCCTTGCCGGTGCATAAATAAACCATGGGACCGTCCTTCGCTGGCAACGTGCGGGCGAATTCTTCCACGCTGCCCGCATTGCCCAATACGACTTTATTCGGTTGATAAACCGAATGCGCCGCGTGAATTAACGCCCGCGCAGTGGCAGACTGTGGATCGCCAGCAATGACGACGCGACGTGGCTCTTCCAGTGAGAAATCCAGCGCGTGCAACATGTAGGGCAGGGCCTGCGGGGTTTTCTCCAGTTTTGACCCAAACAAGCGCAGCGTGGTTTCGGCGGGTGTTTTGAAATCGGCACGGTCGGTGATAGCCGCCAGTTTCAGCAGGGCGAGGGTGGCGACGGAATTGCCGGACGGCTCGGCTCCGTCGTAGTCGTCCTTCACCCGCAGGATGAGGTCGGATGAATCCGCCGCGCCTTGCCAGAATCCACCGTTCTCCGCGTCATAAAATTTCGCGATCATTGACTCCGCCAGCGCAATGGCGAAGTCGAGGTGCTTGGGGTCGAGGGTCGCCTCGTAGAGGCAAATGACGCCTTCAAGTTGGAAGGCGTAGGCTTCGAGCAGTTGCACGTGGTCGCGCTCACCATCCCGCCAGCGGTGGTACAGCGTCCGGGATTTCGTGTTCCATAACTGCGTTTGAATGAATGTCAGATTTTTCTCCGCGGTCGTGCGATAGGTTTCGTCGCCCAGCACGGCATAAGCCCGGGCCATGGCGCCCAGCATCAAGCCGTTCCATGAAGCGAGGACTTTGTCGTCGAGATGGGGGCGGATCCGCTGGCTGCGTGTGGCGAACATCTTCTGTTTGGCGGAATTGAGCAACTCGTCATCGTAGCCGCCGACGTGAGGAGGCGGATTCTGTTGAGCATCTGGGGGTCGCCTTCTCACGTCGGCGGCTACACTCAATACGTTCTGACCGGATAACGGCGTCGGATGGCTGTGATCCTCAAAGTTCCCTTCCTTCGTGATGCCAAAATAAAGCGCGGCGACATTGAATTCCTCCGGCGTCAGCAACTTCGACAATTCGGCGTGAGTCCAGCAGTAGAATTTGCCCTCGTGCCCTTCGCTGTCGGCATCTTCGGCGGAGTAAAAGCCGCCATCGGGATGCGTCATGTCGCGCTGGATATAGCGAATGATGTCGCGCGCCACGCTGGCGAAACGCGGTTCACCGCGGATGAGATAAGCGTCGAGGTAGAGGTTGAGCAACTGCGCGTTGTCATACAGCATTTTTTCGAAATGCGGCACCAGCCATTCGGCATCCACGGAATAACGGGCGAAACCGCCGCCCAGTTGATCATTGATGCCACCCGCAGCCATGTGATCGCAGGTCAGCAAGACCATGCGCGTGGCTTCGTCGTCTTTGAAGCGCCGGGCGTGGCGGAGCAGAAAGGCGGGCTGGCTCGGCTGGGGAAACTTGGGCGCTCCGCCGAAACCACCGTTCTTCGGGTCATAGGCTTCTTTAAACATCGCGCCGGCCCGCCGCACCGTGTCGGCGGTCAGAACGAGATTGGACGCTACTACAGTCGCCGTCGCGAGTTCGAGTCGGGTGTGAATTTCGTCGGCGGAGGCGGCAACTTCGCCGTGGCGCTCTCGCCAGACCTCGGCGACTTGTTGCAGCACGGACATGAAACTGCCGCGCCCGTAGCGGTTGTCCGGTGGGAAATAAGTGCCGCCAAAAAACGGCTTACGATCCGGAGTCAGGAAAACATTCAACGGCCAGCCGCCGCCGCCTGTCGTAGATTGCACAAAAGTCATGTAAATTTTATCCACGTCCGGGCGCTCTTCGCGGTCCAGTTTGATGCTGATGAAATGCTCTTGGAGGAATGTGCCAATCTTTTGGTCCTCGAACGATTCGCGTTCCATGACGTGACACCAGTGGCACGTCGAGTAACCGATGCTGAGGAAGATGGGTTTGTTTTCCGCGCGTGCCCGGGCGAACGCTTCGTCGCCCCACGCATACCAATCCACTGGATTATGCGCGTGTTGCAGGAGGTAGGGCGATTTTTCACGCGCAAGACGGTTGGTGTGCAAGTGCAAAGCCGGTTGGTTGGTGGTGACAGCGGAGTTGGGGTTGGTTTGGTTGTGCGGTCGGTTGCACGCGCTCAGCCCAACCACCAGGGTTGGCGCTAAAAAGGAGATCGCCGCGAGTTTCATTTGATACTGCGGCAGCATAGCGCGACGGCAGCTCGCGACCCAAGTGAATCTCGCGCAAAACGATCCCGCGCATTGGATGCGGCCACCCCCCCAAAAAAAAGCGGAGACTGCACGATGCAAGCCCCGTGCTGAAATCAAAATCAAGGATTAGTAGCGCCCACGTCCGCCACCGCCGCCGCCCCCACCACCACGGTCACCACCGCCGTAGTCGCGACGGGGACCCCGTCCGCCGCCCCCACCGCCGCCCCCGGGCGGACGTTCTTCGCGCGGGCGCGCGACATTGACCGTCAAGGCGCGGCCATCGAGTTCCTTGCCGTTCAAGGCTTCGATCGCCCTTTGGGCTTCGTCTTCGGAACTCATGGTCACGAACGCAAAGCCGCGCGGGCGGCCCGACATCCGGTCCATCATCAGGTTGGTTTCCACGACCGAGCCATGCGCCGCGAAGGCGTCCTGGAGGTCGTTTTCGGTGATTTTGAAGGAGAGGTTTCCAACAAACAGTTTCGTGCTCATGGATGCAATGTTCTAGACGGTACCGTGCTATCTCCCGACTGTTCCCGACCACCGGGTTTCAAATCATCACTGAACCGAGTTCACTTGAAGATTTACCATGCCGTGAAAGCGACACGCTATCTATCAGACGACTTCACCCTGACAGGTTCAATTTCGAGTTCAAGCGAGAAATTTCAAAACTTTCCCGCTTTCCTGCGGGCTGATTTTGCCTATTGTCAGAGGCGATGTTTTCCGAAATCAAATCCGTTCACTTTGTTGGCATCGGCGGCACCGCCATGGCCGCCGCGGCCGTCGCCCTGTTGGAAAAGGGTTTCAGTGTCACCGGCTCGGACAGCAACGTCTATGAGCCGATGGCGTCGTTCCTTGCAAGCCGCCAAGTCAAGGTGATGAACGGCTACGCGGAGAAGAATCTGGCCCACAAGCCCGACCTCGTCGTCATCGGCAACGCCATTTCGCGCGGCAATCCGGAGGCGGAATTCTGTCTCGACCACAAGTTGCGGTTCTGTTCGCTGCCGGATTTATTGCGTGAATTCTTCATCCGCGGCAAACGGGCCATTGTCATCGCCGGCACGCATGGCAAAACTACGACCACTTCGTTGCTGACATGGGTATTCGAGCACAACGGATTGAACCCGAGCTATCTCATCGGCGGCATTCCCAATAATCTCAGCCAGGGCGCGCGGTTCACGGATAGCGAATGGTTCATCATCGAGGGCGACGAATACGACACGGCGTTCTTCGATAAGCGCAGCAAGTTCATCCATTACCTGCCGGAAGTCGCGATCATCAACAACCTCGAGTTCGATCACGCCGACATCTTCGCCGACCTTGCGGCGGTGCAGAAGACGTTCAGTCATTTCATCCGGCTCGTGCCGCGCAATGGTCTGCTGCTCGGCAATGGCGACGATCCAAACCTCGCCCCGCTGCTCAATGTGAATTTCTGTCCGGTGAAACGTTTCGGTCTCGGCGAGAACAATGCGGTCCGGGCAACGAATGTGCGGCTGGGCCCAACCGCCAGCGAGTTTGAGATTCCCAGCGCCCGATTTCACCTGAATGTGGCGGGTGAATTCAACGTGCGCAATGCCCTGGCCGTGGTCGCAGCGGCCAAGCATTGCGGGCTGTCGAACAAGGAAATCCAGTCCGCCTTCGACACGTTCAAGGGGATCAAGCGGCGTATGGAAGTCCGCGGCATCGCCGGTGGCGTGACGGTGATTGACGATTTCGGCCATCATCCGACGGCCCTCCGCGAAACGCTGCGGGCCTTGCGCATCAAGTATGCGAAGGAAAAAATTTGGGCCGTCTTCGAGCCGCGCAGTAACACGACACGTCGGAAAATCTTCCAGTGCGAACTGGCCGAATCTTTCGCCGATGCCGACGGCGTGGTCGTGTCGCAAATCGCGCGACTGGAATTGCTCGCCCCGGAAGAGCGATTGAACCCGGAACAGTTGATGGCCGACTTGGCGACTTTGGGCAAAACTGCCGCGTATCTGCCCGACGCGGATGCCATTGTCGCCCACCTCGCAACGAAAGTGCAGGGAGGGGATATTGTGTGCGTGTTCAGCAATGGTGACTTTGGCGGGATTCACGGAAAATTGCTGGAGCGGTTGGGGCGGCGGTGAAGGATTCAAAATCCCAAGCTTCCGCCTTCCGCTTTGAAGGACTGATGGTCGCCCCTTCCCTTTATTCGGTCGGTCGAGCTATGGTTGCCCCCTCTGCATCATCCTTGAAGTGCGACCGGTTCTGATCTGATGAGGGTAAAAATTAGCGCTCGAGCTTTATCCCTATCCGCCGAAGACAGCCGTTGGTGAGTCGTCGCTGAGCGAGGCTGCTGGTGCTAGTCAGGCCGCTGACGATTCGTCACCGGAAGCCAGCGAGGCAGGGGCAGCGAACGCTTCGGGGACTTGGGCCGATGAAGTCGTGAGCGGAGCAACCGACCGTTTTCGCTTAATGAATCTCTTTTTCGCCGCCGGTTTGACCTGTCGAATAACTGGTTTGGCGGTCGTTCGCTTCTTTGAAGGCTTCAATTTTTTCGTCAACGCGGTCAATTGCTTGTGAGCCTGTTTGGCGCGTTTCGCCGCGCGTTTGGCCGCTTTGCGCGCCAGCTTCCAGACCTTTTTGGCCCGCTTGAACTTTACCTTCGCCTCGTTTGCGCGTTTCTTAGCAGCTTCGGCTTCGCGGGCGGTAATATCCGCCGCCAGCCGGGCGGCCTGCGCTCCGGGTTTTTTGGCCGGGCGGATTTGAGCCAACTTTGTTTTCCGAGGGGCCGGGGTGACAGCTTTGTTTTTCATGGCGCTTGCGTTGTTGGTCAACCACTCGAATCCATGTTTTTTCCAAGCCTGATTCAGAATGTGTTGTTGGCGAACAAATCCGAGTCTGCCGGTGTGGTGGTGAAAGGCAAGCGTCCAAATGTTACATTTTACCCGCGTCGTCCGCGCATTAGAGTTGCCCCTGCCGGTACATGAAATAGAAACCGAACGCCCGCGCCACGGCGAATCAATTGAAGTTCCCCCGAGATGGTGGACAAGGGGCGGAGAACCTGAGAAAGAAAACCCGTCATGTCCACGAAAACCAAACCGAACCGAAAGACCTACGACCTTGAGTTTAAGAAACAGGCCGTGCAGTTGGTGATCACCAGCGGC
>JANYBF010000284.1 GCA_025360895.1 Verrucomicrobiota bacterium | reverse complement strand
AGCGGCACCACGTAAGGTTTGAGTAAGGGAGTGGCGACTTCCAGACCTTCCATGGCGCCCAGCACGGTGATGGCCGGCGTGATAAGGCCGTCGCCGTAAAGCAACGCCGCTCCAAACACGCCCAGCGCAATCAACAGCCAGGTCGAGCGACTGGCGGCGGCCTTGTCCCGTTCGGGAAACGCCAGCGCCATCAAGGCCAGAATGCCGCCCTCGCCGCGATTGTCCGCGCGCAAGACGAAGGCAAGATACTTCACGGACACGATCAGAATAAGCGACCAGATGATGAGCGAGAGCAAGCCGAGGACGTTATCATGGGTAGCGGACACCCCGCCGACGGGCGTGAAACAGCTTCGCAATGCATAGAGCGGACTGGTGCCAATATCACCATAGACGACGCCCAATGCGCCCAAGGTCACATATATCAGCGGGCTGGAATGCGATGCGATGGGAGGCGAGTCCGTGGGACTGCACAACGGTTCCAATTTACGGCCCGCACCATTTTCAGTTTGCATGTTGTCAGGCGGTAAATCTGTGAAACGGGAGCGTTCCGGCAGATTGCCCTTTCAGTTGCCGACGGGGTTAGCTGACGGGCTGGGTCTTGAAAGTGACCCCGGCAACTTGCGTCGCCGTTCGCCCCGGCCCGGTACACCCGGGCTTTGGTTCCCCCGCGTCCAGCGCCAGTCGCCAAACTTAGGCTGCGGCAGGAGAATGGCAAAAACCGCCTGCCTTGTCAAACTACTGACAAATGCCATGGACTAGCATTGTCATTGAAAGAATAAGTGGTTGTCGCAGACAAACAACACCGCAACACCGCCCAAATCCAGTCATTTTCATATGCTCTTGGACCACAACTCAACTCGGGCGGCCAGCTACTTCCAACGGTTGAAGTTCCGCCGTGTAGCCCTGGCGAAAATTCGGATACTTGAACTGATAGCCCAGTTCCAATTTGAGCCGTTGGTTGGAAACTTTCTTGCTCGTCAGCCCGCGCCGACGTGAGGTTGTCTCTTCCGCCGTCGCTGCGGATGGCAACTCTTTGCCAAGGGTCTCAGCCAGCCACTCGAAAAATTTGAACTGCGACACCGGTTCATCATCCACCGCGTTGTAAATCTCCCCGGCCCGCCCCCGCTGGAGCGCCAAAATAATGATGCCGATCAAGTCGTCGCGATGGATCATGTTCAGGATGCGTTCGCCCCGGCCCTCGATACTCGCTTCGTTCCGTAAAAACTGTTTCAACAGATAGCCGCGCTCCGGCCCGTAAATCCCGGCCACGCGCAGAATCATCGCTGGAAACCTTTTCTCCCGCGCTGCGGCCAGCAAAACCTTTTCCGTCTCGACCAGAATCTTCGCGGTTTCACTTTCGGGTTCCGCCAGGCTGGCCTCCGTAACGACAGCGCCTTCGTTCTGCCCGTAAACCCCGGTGCTGCTGGTATAGACAAACCTGGGAGCGCCGGCATCTTGCTGGCGAGTAGCCTTCGGCGGTGGGGAAGAAGTTGCCGGCAAGATGCCGGCGCTCTCAGGCACGAGCCATTCAATCAAGTTGCGCGTCCCTTGCAGATACAGTTCCCGATACTCCCCTGCCCCACCGCCGCCCGACGCCACACAGTTCACCACCCAGTCAAAATCGCGCGGCAGGTCGGCGAGGGTTTTGGGGGTTGTGATGTCGGCCAGAAAAGGTGTGATGCCCGCCGCCTTCAACTCGTCCGCCGCCGAACGCCTCAGCCCAAATACCGCATGTCCCTGCTTCACCAATTCCACCCCCAGTGGCAAGCCGATGTAACCACAGCCCACAATCAAAACACGCATAGATACAGAGTCCTCATCCTAATTGACACATACGAATCGCAACTCAAAGTCATAAAACAAAAGCTCGAAATCATCTTTCCCACAAAGCAGAATTCAACGCATGGCAACATGCAAGCTTTGTGGGAGGTCAGGATTCTTCTTATCGACGAATCAATCCGGCCTTTGCAAGAACTGCGATGCAATCATTTCAATTGAGATTCAGTCTCGTGTGCGTGTTGTAATTGAATCAATCAATTTGGTAAACAAATCAAAGACCCTCGAAACGCGACTATCGCGATGCGACGTAATTCTGGAGAATGCAAACGCGCTCAAACGATTCGAACAGATTGGCATCCCTACGACGAACCCGCCACCGAGCCGAATAGCGGAAGACTTTGCTTCTGTTCGGAAGCGAATTGTCCTCGAATCGCTCCGAGGCGAGCTAGAAGAAGGAAAACGAAAAGCCGATGTCGCGCTAACAGTAAAGTCCAAGATGACGATCTTATCGAAAGTGCTTATCAGGATTCGGCAGTTTGCACCCCACTTCCCTTCCAGAGAGGATGCCATCTCAATTGAAAAAGAGGTTGCGGCTTTGATCACAGAGCATCAATTGGCTGGCTACCTTAGCGAAGCGCGCAGGGTTGAATTTAAAGGGAATCAGAAAGGGGCACTTTCGCATTATTACGACGCGCTCTATTTGCTTCGTCATGATGATGTGGATGACGAGCGACAGGCTCAAACCATTAACTCAATCGAGATCAAAATTCGCGAACTCTCAC
>JANYBF010000251.1 GCA_025360895.1 Verrucomicrobiota bacterium | reverse complement strand
CCGCGCGCACCACTGGCCCTGCGGCCGACGCCGCGACATGAAAACGCCTTCCGGAACGATCCGTCATTCTTCCGCGCAGTTCAGCACCACAATCGCCGCCGGAGTGCGGGAGATTTGGGCCCACAAATTCCGTTCGCTGCTGACCATGCTGGGCATCATCCTCGGCGTCTCGAGCCTGGTCGCGATGTCGGCGCTCGTTTCCGGCATGGAGAAGGGCGCCAAGGAGGCCCTCGTCGCCATCGGCGGGCTGGAGAAGGTGCGGATCGAACCGCAGGAGATTCCGATTGACCAGCGGCACCTGGCCGACCAGGCGGTGGGCATCACCATCAACGATGTCCGGGCCTTGGAAGAAAACACGCCCTTGGTCACCCGCCTTTCCCCGGAGATGCGGTTGTCGGCCACCGTTTCCGCCCACGGCAAAAGTTTCCGGCCCTGGATGTTGATGGGCGTGTGGCCGGTGGCGTTGGAAATGAGCGAACACGTCATTGAACATGGCCGGATGTTCAACGCAATTGATGACGAAATGGCCCGCAACGTTTGCGTGATTGGTACCGAAACGCGCAACGAGTTATGGGGTACGCCCGAACAGGCAGGGCAGGAAATTATCCCCGTCGGCGAAACGATCTATATCAATGGCGTGCCGTTCACCATCGTCGGCATGTTCAAACATTACGAGAGTGAACAGGATCGCAAGGCCCGCGAACTCACCAAGCTCGAAGCGCAAAAGCCGAAAGACGTTGTCACACGCGACCGGGGTCGTGGACGACGGCGCGGCAGCTTCATTTTCTATCTCAAGAACGCCACCATCTACATTCCGTTGAACACGATGTGGATGAAATTCCGCACGGGGATCAACTTGTCGGGCTTCGGGCCCGGCGCTCAAACCACCGGCGGGGCCACAGGCGATCCGCGCTTGTCCAATCTTGAATTGCGCATCGCGAGCGTGGACACCCTGCCGGAGGCGCTGCAACAGATCCGTAATGTGCTGATGTCCACGCATCGCGGCATCGAGGATTTCACATTTCGCACGCAGGAAGAATGGGCGGAAAACATCAATAATTTCATCCGCGATGCGCGCCTGAGCGGCGGCCTCATTGCCGGGATCAGTCTCCTCGTCGGTGGTATTGGCATCATGAACATCATGCTCGCCAGCATTTCCGAGCGGGTCCGGGAAATTGGCATCCGCAAATCCGTGGGCGCTGCGACGATTGATATTTTCATTCAGATTCTGGTCGAATCCCTGGTCATCGCCGTACTCGGTGGCTTGGCCGGGCTGGCGACGTCTTTTGGACTGGTGCACTTGCTCAGTTCGTTTTCACCAACCGACAACGCGCCCATCGTGACAGGCACTTCGATGATCATCGCCTTCGGCTTCAGCATATTGGTGGGTATTCTCGCGGGAATCTTTCCCGCCATCAAAGCGGCGCGATTAAATCCCATCCAAGCGTTGCGTTACGAATAACCCGGCCATGAACCTCTTCACCACCATCGCCGCCGGCCTGAAGGAAGTCTGGGCCCATAAATTCCGTTCGCTGCTGACGATGCTCGGCATCATTTTAGGCGTGGCCAGCCTCGTTGGCATGGCAGCGATCATCAAAGGCATGGAGAACGGGATGCGGGAAACGATGGTGGCCATGGGCGGTGCTGACAAGGTGTTGCTGGACCAACAAGCGGTGCCGTCCGAGCAGGAACACCTCGCCGACCAGGCTCCCGGGCGGACAATGACGGATGTAGAGTCATTGAAGCAGAGCGCCCCGTTGTTGCGCTTGGTATCTCCGGAAATGGCCGTGAACGGGATTTTTCTGACCCGGGGTGAGAAAATGAGTTCGCCGTCGGAGTGCGTCGGAGTGTCGCCAGCCGTGTTGGAAATGAATTTACACACGTTGGAACACGGACGGTTCTTTACGGATCTGGACGAGGAGAATGCCAACGCGGTTTGCGTCATCGGCACCGGTATTCGCGACGAACTGTTTGGGTCGCCGGAGCGCGGCGGGCGCGAGATCATTCCGATCGGAGAAATCATTTACCTCAACAGCCAGCCCTTCACGATCGTCGGCATGTTTCAGCACTACGAAGGCGAGCAGGAAAAAAAGCAGCGCGAACTGTCCAAAAATCGCCCGGCGGAACCCCAGGCGGGGCCAACTCGGATGCGCGGCTGGGGCCGCGGCAACTGGGCTTTCGCGCGCAAGAACCAGACAATCTACATGCCGCTCAATACCGCCTGGCTCCGCTTTCGCGCCGCCGGGGACAAGGACGGCATTCCCGACTCGCGCCTGACGGATATTGATTTCAAAGTAACCGACCTTGCAACGTTGGAACCAGCGCTCCAGCAAGCCCGTAACGTCCTCATGTTAACGCACCGTGGCATCGAGGATTTCAACTTCCGCACGCAGGAGAATCAGTTGGAGACGATTGATCAACAGATTCGCAATGCGCGCATGAGCGGCGGCATCATTGCGGCCATCAGCTTGCTGGTCGGGGGCATCGGGATCATGAACATCATGCTGGCCAGCATCAACGAACGCATCCGCGAGATCGGCATCTGCAAGGCGGTCGGGGCCACGGGCCTGGCCATTTTTGCGCAGGTGCTGATCGAGAGTGTCGTCATTGCGCTGCTCGGCGCGGTCCTGGGCGTGGTGGCTTCGTCTGGGTTCGTGGCGGTGCTGGCCAGGCTCGCCCCCAATTCCAACGCCCCGATCATCACCCCGGCGGCCATGGGCGTGGCGGTGGCGTTCAGCGCGGCGGTGGGCATCTTCGCCGGTTTATTCCCCGCCTTCAAAGCGGCCAAACTCGATCCCATCCAGGCGCTGCGTTACGAGTAGTAGGAGTCTCGGGGCCCGGAATAATTCCGATCCATTGATTAGCCGGGGACGTTCGCAGCGGATGCGGCTGCCCCGACAATCCAATTGCTACGGCCGGGCGGGGCTGCCAACTCCGTAGCGTTTTCTCATTTGCTCACTCATCTGCGCCGCCGCTGGAACGGCGGTCGCGGCGGCCGGCTGCGCGACCACCGCGTTGCCAATACTGGCAACAAAACTTCCGGTCACGACACTTTGATCTTCGTCCGGGAAGGACAGGTAGATTTTGCCTGATACTTTATCTTCACTCACCTCGCCGAACTGCAGTTTCATCGTGTAGGCTTTGGAATAGACCTTTTGTTGCAGTGCGGTTTTCCCGGCCACTTTCCATTTCTTCCAAACCCGCGGCGCGACCCGGGCATCCGGGGCCACGTCAATCGTTTTACCGGAGAGACTTTCGCCGGGTTTCAAACCGAAGAATACCCCCAGCTCCATATCCGGCGTCACATTTGTGCCCTGGCGCAAGGCAAGGATGCCGTTATCAATCCGGGCGCTGTCATACTTGAATTCATTCGTGGAAATCCTGCCGTATGCGGCGTTCGTGGGAATGACCACCTTGGCCAGATTAGTCGTCCAGACAACCGGCGGTGGTGGCGATGACGGAGTCGCAGGATCTGCGGCCGCCGTTTCCGTTGTCGGCGCCGCCGATTGGGCGGGGGGCGATCCCGCCGCAGCGGTCTCTGCGGCGGCTGGCCGCCGGCCGCCCAGAAAAGTGGGAAGGTGGCTGTTCAGCCCCGTGTACCGGGTCCCGAAAAAAAGAATTACCAATACGATCCCAGTCGCCGCCGTGACCGCGACACCTTTACCCCAGCCCGATTTCTTTTGCCCGACGACCTGCTTCTGGAACTTCGGAAGGACGGGGAGGGGCTTCTCGCCCGCGGTCTTCTTTATCCCCAGCGACCCGGTCGGTCTGGCTTCCGCCGCCGGAGCGGTGATCTCACCCTGGCAGACGGGACATTGAAGTTGTTGACCATAATACTGAGCGCCACAAGTAATGTCTTGCTGGCACAGCGGGCAGGGGAAAGTAAATTCGCTCATAATAATTCGTGCGCATCGGTCATTCGCCAGGTTGTTCGGCAACGGTAGTCAGCCCGGCGCGAGGTAACCGACGGGATTCGATTGCCTATCACAACCATCTCGCACGCATCGGGTCAAGCAAATCCGCAAGGCTGTAGGGCTTTGCACACCTCCGCTACCGGAGCTTTTGTAGAGTCTTTAGGGTTCTATCACGGAAAGGGCCGCTTGGCGACAGATCGAAGCCTTGGTCGTGAGTAACCGGAGCGCCCGAATCATTGTTCGGGCAGCGTGGCAGCGGAATGACGCTTACACTCCGATCGCAACGACGGGGGGCAGCAAGGTGGCCTTTTTCAGCAGGCGGCAGAATTCTTTCTTGCTGACTTTGTGATGGTTGCCTTTTTTGGCGGTGAGTGTGATCATGGACTTGTATTCAACTTCCGACCGCTCCAAGCGCACGATGCGAAGATACTCTTCGCCCTGTCGCCAGGTTTGGCCTTGCCGCAGCTTGATCGTGATCGCCATACGAAATGGATGCGGCTCTTAGCCGCGCGAGGGTTGGATAAGAAATCTGCCTCCCCTGATTTTCACACCCGGGGAGACAGGCAGAAACGGCTGGCTACCTTTTTTTGGCTGCGACCGATTTGGCGTCCAAAGCCTGTTTTTTCTTCTGATCGGCACTGCTGGCCTTGGATTGTTTCTGGGTGGACTTCTTCTGAGTGGACTTCGGGGATTTATCGCCCATAACTTTATTTTTATTCTGCGAATTGACTCACCTGCGGCATGATAGTTTCTCCGAAGGGAGGACCACTATGGTTGCCGGGTCGGTGATTGTAAATGCCGGGGGCAAAATCATTTGGCGAGCGCATTCACCGATGCCTCGTCGTGACTCAAAAAAAGCAAGTGTTGCCCGGAATGGGGGCGAATTGGCCCGAAAGATTGTTGCCGATAGTTGTTGCTATCCCACCGGAACCGATCAAGATGCACTCGTCTGTTAGATAGCTTGTCTCTTCCACGGCATGGTAAATCCTCAGGTGAACTTGGTTCAGTGATGATTTTAAACCCGAAGTTCGGGAACAGTCTGCGTAAAGTTACGGTTAGTCGGACAGTAAAACATCACATGAGTAACAAACTGTTTGTTGGAAATCTTTCCTTCAATACCACTGAAAACGACCTCCAAGACGCGTTTGCGCAATTTGGCACGGTCACTGAAACCAACCTGATGATGGATCGCATGACCAACCGCCCCCGTGGCTTTGGTTTCGTGACCATGAGCTCGGCTGCCGAAGCGCAGAAAGCCATCGAAGGCATGAACGGCAAAGACATGGACGGTCGCGCGTTGACCGTCAACGTGGCGCGTCCGCGTGAAGAACGTCCCCCCGGCGGCGGTGGCGGCGGTGGCGGTCGTCGTGAATTCGGCGGCGGCAGCGGTGGCGGCGGTGGTCGTCGCGAACGCTACTAAGATTTTTCCGTAATTTCATGGCGGGGTTCGGATAACCCGAACTCCGCCTTTTTTATTTTCAATTCCAGTCCCCAGTTGTCGGTTTGTCTGCATGAAAGAAGAACACATTGAAGTCGAAGGTTGCGTAACGACCGTCCTGCCCGGAACGATGTTCCGCGTCGAACTGACGAACAAGCACCTCGTCCTCGCCACCATTTGCGGCAAGATGCGCAAACGCTGGGTGCGCCTGACCGTGGGCGACCGCGTGAAAATGGAGATGTCGCCCTACGATTTGAACAAGGCGCGCATTGTCTGGCGGCTCAAATAAATTTTCTTCCCCGGTTCCGTTTTCCCCAT
>JANYBF010000236.1 GCA_025360895.1 Verrucomicrobiota bacterium | reverse complement strand
GGCTCGCGTGTGAGTTGCAACTTCGCCTGTTCGACATGGTTGGCGTAGAGGTGCAGGTCGCCAAAGGTATGAACGAAATCGCCGGGCTTGAGTCCGCAGACTTGCGCGACCATCAGCGTAAGCAGCGCGTAGCTGGCGATGTTGAAGGGCACGCCGAGAAAAATATCGGCGCTACGCTGGTAAAGCTGGCAACTCAATTCGTCTTCACTCACATAAAACTGAAACAACGTATGGCAGGGCGGCAGGGCCATCGTCTGGATTTCGCCGGGATTCCACGCGCTCACGATCAGCCGGCGGCTGTCCGGATTCTTTTTGATCTGCGCGATGACATCCTCGATCTGATTGATCGAGCGGCCATCGGCGGTGCGCCAGTCACACCATTGCGCACCATAGACGCGACCGAGATTGCCGTCCGTGTCGGCCCACTCGTCCCAGATCGTCACGCCGTTTTCGTTGAGGTACTTGATGTTCGTTTCGCCGCGCAGAAACCAGAGCAACTCGTGGATGATGGATCGGGTGTGAACCTTCTTGGTCGTTAGCAGCGGGAAACCTGTGCGGAGTGGGTAGCGCGCCTGCGCGCCAAAAACGGAAAACGTTCCCGTGCCGGTGCGATCGGACTTGAACTTGCCTTGCTCCATGACGTGGCGGAGCAGCTCGAGATACTGAATCATGCCAGAGGAATTGAACCACGAAAGACACGAAAGGCACGAAAGAAAACTGGCAAAAAGTTTCGGGGGCCAACCGGGAATCTTAACCGGAAACGGCCCAGCACCGGTCTACGTTACGGTTGCCTTGCTCTCCGCTGTTACCGGCGGATTAATTTCAGCCGCCTTCGGCAGTTCCACCCGCACCGGGCCGGACTTCGGAGCAACGGCGGGCTCGACGATTCGTCCGGTCGGGACTTTAATCAGTTTTTCCTGCTTGGCGAGCTCATCAAGGAACACCACGATCAGGCTTTGCAGCTTTCGCTTTTGACGCCAAAGAAAATACGCAAACAGCGGCAAGGTTAACAGCAGCAGCACCAGCCAGTTTCGCCAGCCGCCAAAAAATCCCACCACCAAAGCCACGGAACCAAGCAGCGACCAAAACGCGATCTGCGCCTGCAAAGAAAGCCGCGCCCGGAGCTGGCAGCGGATGAGTTGTCGCCCACGAGGATGATCCTCGGCGACGGTCAGCAACTGGACGTGACTCCAGCGGTTGCCGTAAATTTCCACGTCAAATTCGCTCCAACCAATATCCGAACGGCTGGGCCAACCTTGGTGATCCAGTCCCCGCAGGACGCGGGCGACAAATGCCACCCGTTCAACGCGATGTTCCGCCCAGTAACGGACTTCACCGAGCGAAGCCGTGCCATCGCGCAGCGTGACCGAGTCGAGGGTTTCCCGAACCGGCTCGGCTCGAAGCTGGCGGGACAACCGGCCTTGGTGGCGCTCCCAGCCGCGGACAATCGGTTGTAGAAAAAACAAGAGCGCCACGAGCGGGCGCGACCACCAACGCCGCCGGCCTTTGGGCAGGGTGGCTTGCACTCCCGCCGCCACCGCTACCCCCACGGAGATCACCAGGCTGGCAATGGCCAACGGCAACAAGCCCTTGAACGTAACGGCCAATATCCACAACGGCAGCGTCACGAGGACGTGAAATTCGAGCGTGGTGAGCAGCATCAACGTCAGCGCCGGCTGGGAAGCGTAGAGCGATTGAAAGGGAGCGCTGCCAAACAATCCGTGATAGATGATGGGTGGCCGCAGCAGCACGCCGTATTTCGCTGGCGTGTAAATTCGCCCCCGCCACACGCTGTCGCCGAACGCGTTGAAATACTCCGGATGTTTGCGCAGGAGCAGCGCTTCCGCCTCGCCGTAGCCGCGCTGTTGTTTCAAATACGCGCCCAACGTCGAACGCCGATAGTGCCAGACAAACGCCGCCGGACTGAAACCAATTTTGAAGCCCGCCTGTTGCAAACGCCAGCACACGTCCACATCGTCGCCGGCCTTGCGAAAAATCGGGTCAAAGTCGCCGACGGTGGTGAGCGCCGTTTTGAAGAACGCCATGTTGCAGCCGGGAATGTGTTCGGCCTGACGGTCATCCAACATGACATGCGCGGGGCCGCCGGGCGAAACCATCACGGCGGCAGCCACGGCGGAATCATCCGGGGGCAGCAAATTCGGCCCGCCCATGGCAACGAACTCGCCAGTGAGCAAATCCGCCACGAGATAATAAAGCCAGTCCGGATCCACCCGGCAATCCGCGTCCGTGAACGCCACAATCTCCCCGGCGGCAGCGGCAATACCGGTGTTGCGCGCGACCGAGAGACCGAGATTGGTGCCGTGACGAAAGGAGTGAAACTTTCCGCCGGTGGCGCTGGTCACGAGTTGGTGCGACGCAGCGCCGCAAGAATCTTCCGCGTTGGCGACTTTCTCCGGGGATCGTTCCCCCGACGTTTCACCCCGCCGAAACTCCTCGGCGAGCTGCGGCGTCGTGTCCGTGGAACCGTCGTCCACGAGAATGATTTCATAGTCGGGATAATTGAGATGGCGCAGCGATTCGAGACACGCCTTGAGCGTGCGGTCGCCATTGTAGCTGGCAACGACCACGGAAACCTTCGGCGTGCGCGGGAGCGGAAAGCGGGGGGCGGTGTGGAACATCTTTTGGACAACGGTGAAAGATGCTTTGCGTTCGCGCGCGACGGTCGTGAGACCCATTTGCCAGTCGGTGATTTGCCTGCCGCTGTGATACCAGTCGTCGGTAAAGCTGAACACCACGGCGCCCGCCAATCCGCCGCGAAAGGCGAGTTCAATCTGCCAGGCGAGCGTTTCGCACTTGACCGGTTCGCCTTCCCGCAATGAATCCATGCCGAATTCACCCAGCACCAGCGGCTTGGCGTCCGCCATCAATTGCAGCCGGGCCAGATAGCTTTTGAACGGCGCCGGCTGGTGCAAATATACATTGAAGCAGAGGAAGTCGAGTGCCTGCGGCCGCAGGAATTCCGTGGGCGGAAAATTTGTGAACGTGCAAAGGCATTGCGGATCCAGGCGTTTGGCCTCGGCGACCAGTTCGTCAATGAAATCCGCCACCCGTGGCGCCCCGCTCCAGCGGACAATGTCCGCCGGGATTTCATTGGCAACGCTGTACGCAAATACCGCCGGGTGATGCACGCACGCCAGGACGGCGTGGCAGACGGATTGGCGGGCGGCGGCCCGGCGCGCATCGTCATCGAGAAAGACCAGATGTTTGTCCCACGGAATGTCAATCAACAGGAGCAGGTCATGGTGCGCGGCGAGATCCAGAAACCAGCGCGGCGGGATGTGATAGACGCGCAGCACGTTCGCCCCGAGTTCGCGGGCGAGCAGGAAATCGCGCGCCGTTTGCTCCGGCGCCGCGAACGGTTCGCCGGCGGCATTGGGTGCAAACGGGCCGTAGGTCACGCCTTTGAGATAAAATTTCTCGGCGCCTCGATGAAAGAATTTTCCATCCACCCAAACGCGGGGACGGTTGGCAAACAAATCGGCCATGTTGCTCAGACGCAACCTCGTTCGGCTTTAGTCATGCGAATTCGGATAACAGATGGCGGGCGGCGGCGCAAGCTGCACAGCGGGCGAGTAGTGGGTCAGTTTGGAGCGCCGAGCAATGCTCGGCGTTCCACCCAAAGTCAAACTGACCCATTACCGAGACTATCGTGACTTGGTTTGAAGCGTTTTTGTTTTTTGCGAGTTGACCGGCTTTTCTCGGTTGTTAAACTCCGCGTCCCGGAAAATCGGGGTATTATGCGACATACCATTTCAGTTCTCGTGGAAAACAAGTTCGGGGTGCTCACGCGCGTGGCCGGGTTGTTCAGCGGCCGCGGCTACAACATTGACTCGCTCAACGTCGCGCCCACGCACGACAGCACGGCCTCCCGCATGAGCATCGTCACGCACGGCGACGAGGCCACGGTCGAACAGATCATCAAACAGCTCAACAAGCTGCCCGACGTCCTCAAGGTGCAGGATTTTCGCGAAGGCGAATACGTGGATCGCGAACTGGTGCTCGTGAAGGTGTCCGTGGACGCCAAGTCCCGCGCCGAGGTGATGCAGATCACCGACATCTTTCGCGCGAAGATCGTGGATGTTCAACCCCAGAGTCTGACCATCGAAATCACCGGCAACGAGAGCAAGGTGGAGAAATTCATCGAACTGATGAAACCGTTCGGCGTGGTGGATTTAACCCGCACCGGCAAGGCCGCGATGCCAAGAAAATAGTCCCAAATCCAAGGTCCAAAGCCCTAAGTCATCGAACACAACACGTCCTCAACTTTCAACCATCAACCATCCATTAAATAATGCCCGCAAAAGTCTATACTGATAAAGACGCCGATCTCGGCGTGCTCCAAAACAAAACCCTCGCCGTGCTCGGCTTTGGCTCGCAAGGCCATGCCCACGCGCTCAACCTCAAGGAAAGCGGCTGCAACGTCATCATTGGCCTCTACGAAGGCAGCAAGTCCATTCCCGTGGCCGAGGAAAAGGGGTTCAAGGTTTATCCCACCGCCGAGGCTGTGCGCCGCGCGGACGTGATCTTCGTAGCCATTCCCGATACGAAGCAGCCATCCGCCTACGAGCGCGACATCAAGCCGAACCTCACCAAAGGCAAGACACTGTTGTTCTCGCACGGCTTCGCCATCCATTTCAAGACCGTTGTTCCGCCGAAGAACGTGGACGTGATCCTCGTCGCGCCAAAAGGCCCGGGGCACATCGTCCGCCGCCAGTTCACCGAAGGCAAAGGCGTGCCGGCGTTGATTGCCGTTTATCAGAACCCCAGCAAGCAGGCTAAGAAAGTCGCGCTCGCCTGGGCCAAGGGCGTGGGTGGCACGCGCGCCGGCGTGATTGAAACCACGTTCAAGGAAGAAACGGAAACCGATTTGTTCGGCGAACAGACTGTGCTCTGCGGCGGCGCAAGTGCGCTGGTGCAGGCCGGCTTTGAAACCCTGGTGGAAGCCGGTTATCAACCGGAAATGGCTTACTTCGAGTGCTTGCACGAATTGAAGCTGATCGTTGATCTGATGAACGAGGCAGGCATCAGCGGCATGCGTTTCTCGATTTCCGAGACGGCCAAGTGGGGCGACGTGAGCGTTGGCCCGAAGATTATTGACGCCAGCGTGAAGAAACGCATGAAGACAGCGCTCAAAGACATTCAATCCGGCAAGTTCGCCAAGGGTTGGGTCAATGAATACAAGGGCGGCTACAAGAAATACAACGCGCTCCTGAAGAAAGGTACACAGCATCCGATCGAAAAGACCGGCGAGCGCCTGCGCGGGCTGATGCCGTGGATGAAGAAGCGCTCCATCAAGGGCACGCAGGCGTCGTACTAACGCGGAGAGCGGAGTTCGGGGCGCAGAATTTTACAGCCGCCGGAGTGAAAGCTTCGGCGGCTAATTTTTTCCCGGATTACTTCGTTTGCTTTAAGTTACATTGCCGAAAACTTCTCCCTTTCAAGTTCGGTAAGGTGAGAAAAAGACCCGTCAATCTGGGATTTCAAAAATTTTCGCTTTGCTTTGCGCCCAAACTCCGGTACTTCATTAGCAACCTATGGGTTCACTGAAAAAGCGCCGCAAGGCAAAAATCAACAAACACAAACGACGCAAGAAGCTGCGTCTCAATCGTCACAAGAAGCGCACCTGGCAGAAGTAACCCTTCGCCGCAGACGATTCTCAATTCAGCCACGCCGGCGACCCGACAGCGGGTGGCCGTGCGTGGTTTACTTGTACGGTATGCACCGCTGTTTAACTCTCGCCCTTCTGGGGCTGGCTGTTGCCGCAGCCCTCACGACGGGCTGTCGTGGGTTGGGAACGCGCCGGTACGGCGTCACCGGCCGCAGCGCGCACGCGGAGCCAACGAGCGTGCAGCGGCAGATGGCGGCGCATGCCCATTACGCCACCGCGATCATTCATGAGCTGAACAACGATCCCCAGTCCGCGTTGTCGGAATTCATTCTCGCGGCCCAGAATGATCCGGCCGATGAAGAATTGCTCGGGGAGGTTTCCCAACGGTTGTTGCAGGCCCGCCAATTTAAGCAGGCTATTGAACTGCTCGAACCCGCCACCCAGCGACCAGAAGTTTCCGGCCAGATCCTCCTCCGCCTCGGGGTGGCCTACGCCCAACTGGGGGATGGGGAAAGGGCCATTGCGGCCAACCGCGCCGCCCTGGAACACACCCCCGACTTGCTGCCCGCTTACCAGAACCTTTTCCTCAACTACCTGCAAACCAAACAGCCGGACGCCGCCCTGAAAGTTCTGGACGAAGCGGCCGTCCAACCCGGGGTGGACGCGGAATTTCTGATTAGTCTCGCCGAGCTTTACACTACTTGTGGCGCCCAGTTCCCGGGGCTGCGCGAAGTCACGCGCCCGAAGGCGCTGGCCATGCTGAACCGGGCCGCCGCCGCGCCCGGACTCGCACCGGGCCTCCGGCTCAAGCTCGCGGACGGTTTGAATCTGTTCGGCGACAATGAAAAAGCCGCCGCCGCTTATCTCGACCTGGTCAACCAGCCAGACCTCACGCCGGCCTTGCGCGAGTTGTTGCGCACTAAACTGGCCGACATTTATCTGCGCACCAGCGATCCGCAGCGGGCGGCCACCCAGCTCGAGGCCATCGTGCGCGATAATCCCGCCAACCCGGCGGCGTATTATTTTCTCGGCCACATCGCGCTGGAACAAAAAAACTACACCAATGCGGTGGAGAGTTTTCAGAAGATGATCCTGTTCAACCCCAATCTCGAACAGGCCTACTATGACCTCGCCACGGCGCAAATCGCGCTGAATCGCGGCGATGACGCGGTGGCGACGCTAGCCGGCGCGCAGAAAAAATTTCCAACCGGTTTTGTCAGCGAGTACCTGTTCGGCGTGGCGCATCAGACGCGCAAACAATACGACCTGGCGGTAAATCACTTCACCAGCGCGGAACATCTCGCGCAGGCGGGGGAAACCAACCGGCTGACCTCCGGGTTTTATTTCCAACTCGGCGCCGCCTTCGAGCGCAAGGGCGACCGGACTGAAGCCGAAAAGTATTTTGAGAAGTGTCTCGCCCTCGCGCCGGAGGACGCCGAAGCGCTAAACTATCTTGGCTACATGTGGGCGGAAAAAAGTGAGCACTTGGAACGGGCTCGATCCATGATCGAACGGGCGCTAAAATCCGATCCCACCAACGCCGCGTTTCTCGACAGTTTGGGCTGGGTGTTGTTCCAGCTCGGCCAACCGCGGGAAGCGGCGGAGTATCTTCGCCAGGCCATTGCCCAGGACGATAAACCGGATGCGACGGTGTTCGATCATCTGGGCGACGCCTATGCCGCGCTGAACGAGCTGACCAAGGCGCGGGAAGCTTGGACCAAGTCCCTGGCCCTCGAGGACAGCGCCGCCGTGAGGAAAAAACTGGAGGCGGCGACCGCACCATGAGTTACCGTTTTCAAAAGCATTACCGGCGCGAGGAAGCCGAGGCCTTGCTCCCGCAAGTTCGTCAGTGGTTGCAGCGCCTCAACGAACTGCGGGGCGAAGGGGAGCGAGCGGAGGAAAAAATCAACTCGCTGATGCAGCCTGGTCACGATGTCGGCGGCGACCTCGTCAATCGTTGGATTCGCTCGCTCGCCGAGATGCAGGAATTGCTGGGGGAGTTTCAACGGCGCGAGATTCAAATCAAAGACCTTGCGCGCGGTTTGCTGGATTTTCCCGCGATCATCGGTGGGAAAGAAGTCTTCCTGTGCTGGGAACAGGACGAAGACAACGTGGAGTTCTGGCACGACCTGGACACTGGCTACGGCGGGCGCGAACGGCTGGACTGAAGCGGGCTTCGGGGTGCGGGCGCAAAAAAAACTCCACCACCTTGACGGCGACGGAGTTTAGCGCTAATGACCGGCTTACTTGGTTGGGGCTTCCGGTTTGGTTACGGCCTCGTTCTTTTCCCCGGCTTTTTTCTTATGCCCCATGCCGGCTTTTTCCATCTTCGCTTTGTCGTCCGCGCTGATTTTGGCGCGCTCTTCCTTGTCCAGTTTACCGTCCTTGTTGGTGTCGTATTTCTCGAGCATCTCCTTCTGCGTCGCCTTTTGTTCGGGCGTGGGCGGTTTGGCGGGGTGCTTTTTCTTGGTTTGAGTGCCTTCGTCGGCGTGCGCGGCAATCGCCAGGACACAGGTCAACGTAAGGGCGGTCAATAGTTTTTTCATAGGTTTGATGTATTTATTTTGTTTTGTATTCGCAGCGCAAGCTGCTCGCTAGTTGGACGTACTCATGGGGTAAGAGGTTACAAACTGAATCACAACCGCGCATTATTCCTCAATCAGCGGGCGGGCAAGCGGAGACTTTTCAGGAACAAAATAAGCCTGTTTTCCCAGCGATTGGGGAATCGTCGTTGGCGTTTGAGCCGGAACGCGGCGGTCGAGCCGCAAAATTCTGCCACCCCGGCAGGCTTCAAACAATCTGGGGCTGCACTTTTTCGGGGTCCACGCCCAAATCCTTGATCGCTTTCGCCACGACTTCGCGTTCGATCTCGCCGCGTTGCGCCAGCGCGTAGAGCGTGCCGATTACGGTGCTCTCCGTGTCCACCTGGAAAAAGCGGCGCAACCGCGCGCGCGTATCACTCCGGCCAAAACCATCCGTCCCCAACGTCATCAAACCACCCGGCACCCACGGTGCGATCTGATCCGGCACGGTGCGGATGTTGTCCGACACGGCGACGAACGCGCCCTTTTCGGGCGCCAGCAATGACTCGACATGGGATTTTTTGGGCTTCTCGGTCGGGTGCAACATGTTCCAACGCTGGCAACGAATCGCATCCATGCGCAGCAGCTTGTAACTCGTGGCACTCCAGACATCGGCGGACACGCCGTAGCGTTCCGCCAGAATTTCCTGCGCCTTGAGCGCGGATTGAATAATCGGGCCGCTGCCGAAAATGTGGGCGCGGTGCTTTTTCTTTTCCGGGCCGGCTTTGAATTTATACAGCCCCTTCAAGATGCCATCCTCGACCCCTTCGGGCATCGGCGGCATGGCGTGGTTTTCGTTGTAGAGCGCGAGGTAATAGAAAACATCCTCGTCTTCGACAAACATGCGGCGCAAACCCTCCGTGATGATGACGGCAATCTCGTAACCAAACGCCGGGTCGTACGCCAGCACGGTGGGAATGGTGCTCGCGTGCAGCAAACTGTGGCCGTCCTGATGTTGCAAGCCCTCGCCGTTGAGCGTGGTGCGGCCCGAGGTGGCGCCGAGCATGAAGCCTTTGGCCTTGATGTCGCCCGCCAGCCACATCAAATCGCCGACCCGCTGGGGACCGAACATGGAATAATAAATGTAAAACGGAATCATCGGCACGCCATGGGTCGCGTACGCCGTGCCCGCCGCAATGAATGAGGCCATCGAGCCCGCCTCGGTGATGCCTTCTTCGAGAATCTGTCCATCCTTGGCTTCGTGATAAAACGAGAGCGTCTTGCTGTCCACCGGTTCGTAAAGCTGTCCTTTAGAGGAATAGATTCCGATTTCCCGAAACAACGTATCCAGGCCGAACGTGCGCGCTTCGTCAGGAATAATGGGCACCAGATTTTTGCGGACGCCTTTGTGTTGCAGCAACAGGCTGAATAGCCGGCCAAAAGCCATGGTCGTCGAAATTTCGCGGGTGGAACCCCGGAAGAACTCGGCAAAATGTTTCAACTCCGGCACCTCCAGCTTCCCCGGAGCGACTTTGCGCGCCGGCACGAAACCCCCCAGGGTTTTCCGGCGTTCGAGCAGATACTTGATCTCCGGGCTGTCGGCGGGCGGGCGGTAGAATGGGGTTTCCGCTATGACATCATCGCTGACCGGAATGTTGAAGCGTTCGCGAAATTCACGAAGCTCCTTCTCGTTCATCTTTTTCTGTTGGTGCGAAATGTTGCGGCCCTCGCCGGCTTCGCCGAGGCCGTAACCTTTCACGGTTTTTGCCAGGATCACCGTGGGCTGACCCCGGTGTTCCGTCGCGGCTTTGTAGGCAGCATAGACTTTCCTGGTGTCGTGACCGCCGCGCAGCAGCTTGCGAATCTGCTCATCGGTGAGGTGATGGACGAGCTTGAGCAGTTCGGGATATTTGCCGAAGAAATGTTTCCGCGTGTAACTGCCCGGCTCGACGACATACTTCTGATAATCGCCATCCACCGCCTCTTCCATGCGCTTGAGCAGCAGCCCGCTTTTGTCGCGCGCGAGCAAATCGTCCCAGTCGGAACCCCAAACCACCTTGATGACGTTCCAGCCCGCGCCACGGAAGAGCGCTTCGAGTTCCTGAATGATTTTTCCGTTGCCCCGCACCGGACCATCCAGACGCTGGAGATTGCAATTGATGACCCAGACGAGGTTGTCGAGATTTTCGCGCGCCGCCAGCGTGAGCGAACCGAGCGTTTCCGGTTCGTCGCTTTCGCCGTCACCAATAAAACACCAGACCTTCGGATCGTGATCCCCGATGAACTTGCGGGCTTGGAGGTAGCGATTAAACCGCGCCTGATAGATGGACATGATCGGGCCGAGGCCCATTGAAACCGTCGGAAACTGCCAGAAATCCGGCATCAGATAGGGATGCGGATACGACGAGAGACCGCCACCCTCGGCGAGTTCCTGGCGGAAATTCTGCAGGTGCGTCTCGCTCAACCGGCCCTCGAGATACGCCCGGGCATAAACGCCCGGCGAAGCATGACCTTGAAAATAAACCAGGTCGCCCGGAAAATCTTCCGTTCGCCACGAAAGAAATGATTAAAGGCCACTTCATACAGCGTCGCGGCCGAGGCGTAGGTGGAAATGTGCCCGCCGACGTTCGTGGTATGATTGGCTTT
>JANYBF010000229.1 GCA_025360895.1 Verrucomicrobiota bacterium | reverse complement strand
CGCGTGATGAGATGCTGCGAGAGCATTTCAATGGCGTCGTCCTCGCTGATGCTGGGATTGAGGTTGTCGCGCAGGCCGGCCAGGAAATCGGCGAAGGCTTTCTTGTGGGTGGCAGCCGCGCCTCGCGGCTCTTCCCCATCGGTTGAGCGACGAGGCGTCGCTTCCACATTGAGCAGTGCGCGGATGCGGTCGGTGTGGCGCTCGGCGATGACAGCCACGTCTTTGGCCCAGCTTTCCCAATAGCGACGGTCGCCGCATTTGAGAACGATCTTCGCGTAGATGGCGTCTTTCCATTCGTCTAGTTGCGGGAAGGCAAATGCGCCTTGCACCTCGCGGAGTTTGGGCTGGCTGTCGCCGTCGTGGCCCGGCTCGTGGCCGGGTTCGCCGATTCCGATGATTTGAATCTGATCGGGCCGCTGCTTGTTGAGTTCGATCTGATTGACCGTGGCGTTGAAACGGTCGTCATGCGCGCGGAGCGCCTGCAAGACCTGCCAGACGACTTTGTATTTCTCGTTGTCCTTGAGCGCTTCCTCGGCAGGCACGTCCGCCGGGATGCCGATGGGCAGGATGATGTAGCCGTATTTCTTGCCCTCGGCGCGACGCATCACGCGCCCGACGGATTGGACGACATCAATGATGGATTTGCGGGGATTGAGGAACAGCACGGCGTCGAGCGCGGGCACGTCCACGCCTTCGGAAAGGCAGCGGGCATTGGAGAGGATGC
Source organism: Verrucomicrobiota bacterium (assembly GCA_025360895.1). Classification (GTDB taxonomy): domain Bacteria; phylum Verrucomicrobiota; class Verrucomicrobiia; order Limisphaerales; family JADLHS01; genus JADLHS01. The sequence goes on along the minus strand of JANYBF010000229.1, from coordinate 8,391 downwards.
GGCAGGTGTTTTCCGGTGCGCTGGCCTTGAGCCAGTCGAGGCGGGCGTTGCGCTTGAGGGCGTCGTAAGTGCCGTCCACATGATCGAGGTCGCATTGCAGCAAGTTTTCCGCGTCGGGATGCGTCTCGCGATAGGCGGCGACGATCTGGCCGAACTTTTCGACGAAGGCTTTCGAGTCTTTGATGGAACGGGAGAAGGCGACGGCGCGGCGCATGGGCAGCGGGTCGGCATCAGAAGTAGCGTCAGGCAGCTTGCCTGCCGTAGCGGGCGGCATCTTGCCGCCCGGATGGGTGTCCGAACTGGCAATGCCTTTCAAACTTTCCACGCGCTCACCGCCATCCGCGTTTTTTCCGCCGGGCTGGAAGCCCGGCTCTACGGCAGGCAGGATGCCCGCCGCCACATCGGCTTTGGCAAAGCGTTTGGCGAGCCCGTTCCAGCAACCGGTGATGCGGACGGCATCGTCGAGGTCTATCTCGTTGTTCACATCGGCAATCTGGCGTTGGAACGCTTTGTTGACGTATTTCTCGTCCACGGCGAGCACGAGCACCTTGTAGTCGGACAGGAGATTTTTGCTGACGGCTTCGCCGAAACCGAGGCGATGAAATTCTTCGCCGAACAGGGCGGGATTATCCATCGAGCAAAGTTCGGCATCGGCCTGGCCGGCTTTCATCTTGGCTTCATCGCCATAGACGCGCGGCGTGGCGGTCATGTAGAGGCGTTTCTTGGCCTTGATGAAATCCGCGTCGTGAACTTTGACGAAATGACTTTCGTCCTCACCGCTCAACGTGACGCCGGTAGTGCGATGCGCTTCATCGCAGATGATGAGATCGAATTCCGGCAGCCCGGCCTTTTGCGCCTGCGACACGGCTTCGATAGATTGGTAGGTGGAGAAGACGACGGTCATCTGCCCGGCCACCTTCTTTTTCTCCGCCATGCGATGAATGGCCTGATACTGGCCGACAATCTGCCGCGCGGAAGTCGTGGCGGGAAACGCGAGGTCGTAAGTCGTGATGTCGCCCTTGTCGTCGTCGGCTTTGCTTTCAGACTTCGTGGTGCGCTTGCCGATGGTGGTGTCCGAGCACACGGCCAGGCTGTGGATGGGGCGGACCGATTCCGCCGTCCACTCACGCAACGTCTGCGACATCAGAGAGAGCGACGGCACGAGAAACAGAACATGGCCGGTGGGCGCGATCTTCTCGGCAAGCTTTAACGCGGTGAAGGTTTTGCCCGTGCCGCACGCCATGATGAGTTTGCCCCGCTCGGCCTCGGCAAAACCCTTGAGCACGTCGGCCATGGCGTTGGTTTGGTGTTCGCGGACTTTCTTCTTCGGCAACACCGCGAGGTCTTGCGGACGTTGCAGCGTGAACCGTGACCAGTCAATCGGGCTGGCGTCGAGGTCGTGAACAGTCAGGCGCGTGACGGGCTTGGATTGATTCGCCAGCGCGTGCTCGGCGTTCTTGCTCCACCGATCCGTGGTGGAGACGATCATGCAGGAGGTGAACACTTCCTTGCCCGACGCCGTGAAGAACGAGTCAATGTCCTCCTTGGCAATCGTGTGTTCGGGCAGGAAGAATTTGCACTGCAACGCGCAGAACTCGCCCGTGGCGCGTTCCTCGGCTACGACATCAATGCCGACATCGCCGACGTTTCCTTTGCGTGGCCATTCGTTCCACATCCACACATTCGAGAAGCGCTCGGCGTAGATGAGATCGAGTTCGAGATAACGGCAGATGAGCCGCTCGAAGCGGTCGCCGAGATCGCGGTTGGAAGAGGCGGCCTCACGAAAATGCGCGAGGACGTCATGGATGGAATGTTTCGCCATACAGACAGACCGAATTCGCTCGCGAGCGAATCAGTGCTGTCTGGCGGGACGTCTTCTGTGAGTACTCCGGTGCCTGAAATAAAAGTGGGACGCACCTACTTGCGTCCCACATCAGGCACCTCGGAGGGCCCACAGGAGAACGCTTTCAGCGCGCCCCGGTTGGGGCGCGCTTCAAACGCTGTCTCCTGTACGAAATTTCCGAGGTTTCGATGTGGACAGCAGCCGAAGCTGCGCGAAATGATTTGGTTAAATTGGTTTTCTGGTCGGTTTGATTTCTTTAACGCGGCGAGTGTGTGCGGGAAAATTATCAGCGTCAATCAGCGTTCATCAGCGCTTGAATTTGACACTTCACCCTGGACCTCGCCCCGCTCAAGGCGGAGAGGGGGAAGAAGCTATCAGCGTCAATCAGTGCGGATTAGCGGTTCAGAAGTCTGCGGTTTGGAGTACCGCGTTTACGCGGCCCGGCCCGCTGCGTATGCTTTGATGAATCGTCACCTTTTATTGCCGGAGTTTTGGGTTGAAGTACGGTCAGCGGACTGGTACCGTAATTGCATTAAGCCTGCCTTCATTCTTATGCGACGATTCTGCCCGAGCCCTTGGAAGTCACAGCCACCCCGAGCTGGGGTGGCGTTGTCCCGCTGCGTAAAGTCCACTCAACCCGCCACCTCCTTGCCATGAAACATTACCCCAACCCTCCGACTTTCCCGTGCCTGATCCTCGCCGGCTTGACCATTGGGTTCGCGACGGCGACTCACCTTGCCTTGGCGACCACCAGCTTGCAATTGGGCTTTACCGTGCCCAGCAGTCTGAATGAGTCCAATCGGCAGGCGGTCCTCGAATGGAATGCCGAACCAGCAAAAACCTATCTCGTTCAAAGCGCGGACGAGCTCGTGTCTGGGACACCGTGGAAAACTGAGACACCCGTTCGCGCCGCCACCAACGGCCCCATCAAGTGGATGGCCCCCGAGGCGTTGCGCACCCAGAAATATTACCGGCTCATCCTGCCGCAGCCGGAAGTTTTCTCCGTCGAACCGGCGTTTGTGAATTCCGCTGATCCCGGCGCCCTGTTTTACCTCATTGGCCAGTGTCTGCCCACTAACGGCTCCGTGGTCATCAACGGCTTGAACTTCACCCCTACGCTCGTGGACTCCAACGGTGGGTGGCTGGCCATTTCCCTGAACGGTTTGCCGCCCGGCACTCCGGTATTTGGCAATATCCTCGTCCTCGATGCCGGCAGTAACATCGTCACCACGTTGCCGCTGCAAAGCCCGGTGCTCTACGGCACGGAGATGACAACCGAACAACTGCAAGGTCCGCCGGACGAACCGCTGGCCAGTCCGCAGGCGATGCTGGCCGCTTGGCTTTCCAAAAAAGGCTATGACTATTACAGGGCCCGAAGCGACATGAACGCGGCGGGGATGCATAACAATCCTTACTTCGTAGATAATCAGATGGCGGGCGACATGCCCATGTCTTCAAGAAGGGGCTATGACTATTACAAAGCCCAGAGCGACATGGCTGCGGCGGGGCGGCACCACAATCCTTTGTTTCAGGAGAACAACAATTCAGGTGAAATGCCCCTGCACAGCAAAAAGGGCTACGATTATTACATGGCTCAAAGCAAATTTAGTGCGCCGACCGAAAGCTTGGGGTTTGATTCCAAAAGCTCGGGGCATCTCGTTGAGGTTTTGGAAATCGTGGGTCATCAGATCAACTATGCACTATGGGGTGGCGGCGGGGGTGGGAGCGATGGCCCGGGTGGCGGTGAAGTTCCCCGGGCATCGGCACGATTCCGACCCGGTAATCAGGGGGTGATTAATTTCACGGTGACGAGAGATGCCTTCGCGCCGGGCGGGGGCGGCGGCGAGGGCAAAAAGGGGATCAATGCGGTGAACGTGAAACTGGCCTTCAGTTCCGGCGAACTCTTAAGCGAGGAAGCCGATCTCGCCATCCCCGGACGCGGACTTGATTTCGCCTGGGTGCGCACGTACCGCTCGCGCACCGGCCCGACGACGGCCCAAGGCGCGGGCTGGGATTTCTCCTACAACGTCAGTCTCGCACCGCAGCCGGACGGCACGATTGTATTGCATCCCGGCAATGGCCGCGCGGACACGTTTTATCCCAACGGCACGAACGGCTGGGCGCGCGATGAATACTTCTGCGAGGTGCGCGATTTGAACGGCGATGGGATGCCGGATGTGTTGTTCGCTGACACGGGCCGCTGGTTGTTCAAGCCGCTGGGCACACCGGCGGGCGGCAAGCTTTGGCAGATCATTGACCGCAATGGCAACACCGTGACGCTGGATTACAGCTTCAAAGGCCAGCTTACGACCATTGTGGATGATCTCGGCCGCACGAATTTGGTGGCCTACAGCCTCGCCGGGAAGATTACTTCGGTGACGGATTTTTCCGGTCGCGTGGTGCGTTACGAATATGACGGCAATGGCGATCTGGTGGCGTGTATTTCCCCGCCGGTCACTGGCACGCCAAACGGAAATGATTTTCCCGGTGGCAAAACGAATCGTTATTCCTATACCAGCGGCCAACTCGACGACCGGTTGAATCACAACCTCATTGGTTGCACCGATGGCAAAGGTCAGGCTTGGCTGACGGTCGTTTATCATGCGACGAATGACCCGGCCTCGCTGGATTTTGATGCGGTGGCGAGCGTTTTGCGGGGGGTGGACAAGAAGGACATCCGTCGCGGCATGGTGATTTCAAAACCCGGCTACGTCACCCGGCTGTTACAGGCGATCATCAACGACGGAGTCGGCAATGTGACTGAATGTTTCTACGACTCCCGTTTCCGCCCGATGGAAGTGCGCGAGTTCACCGGTCGCGCCAATCCCGCCCTGCCCACCACGGCTACCGAGAACCGGCCCACCGGGAAGCTGCGCGCCACGGACCCGGATTACTTTGAAACGCGTTTCGAGTGGAATGCCGATTCGCTTTGCACCCGGGTCGTGTATCCCCGCGGCAACTCCGAGGAGATGGTTTACGAACGGGCGTTCAACCAGAACTCCGCGCAATCCAATCGTTGTCATGCCGGCGACCTCCGTATCTTTCGCGAACTGGCCTGCTGCGATCAAGACGATGACGGCGATGGTATCCTGGACATGCTGACGACGACGTTTGAATACGACCCGCGCTTTGGTTCACCGGCAACCGTCTGCGGCAAGAAACTGTATGTCGGCAATCTACCCTATTCCCGCAGCGGTGGGCTTCCCATAGGAAACGGCATGGCCATCAAGGAGAAAGGCACGGGTGCTGACAACAACCGGTTTGCCAGGGGACCGCGCCAGACCACATCGCTGGATGGCAGCTACGGAGGTGCCGTGACCGCCAAGACGGTGTTGGGTACTTTCACCCTCATTGGTTGCGGCTTGAAGCCCACCCGCATGGTTGATCCACGCGGCATTGTGACCACGGGCACTTACGACACCAACGGCAATTGCACAAAAGTAGATAAGCGAAGTTATACTGCGGGGCATTTTATCCTCGAGCTCGATGGGGCGGCGAGCTACAACTCGCACGGTCAGTTGACCGCCATCACCAACGCCGCCGACGGTAATGGCTACCGCCGCGTGGACGCGTTTGACTATTACAGCAGCGGCCCGGCCGCGGGCTTTCTCCAATCCGAAACCTGCGACGCGACCGGCCTGGCCCTGACTACCAGCTATGAATACGACCCCCGGGCAAATGTGACCCGCGTCGTTGACGCGCGCGGCAACGACACGCTCTACACCTACAACGCCCTTGAGCAGTGCGTGCATGCCGAGACTCCGGCCAACACCACTTATCCCATCATCAACTGGGACGTGAGCCTCGCCTATGACGCGAACAACAACCTCATCCGCTGCGACGAAGGCAACCGGGACAGCACCGGGACGCCCGATGCGATGAATCCGCAGTGGACGACGCTTTTTGAACACGATGCGCTGGACCGGTTGACGGGCGTCGTGCAGGAAATCTCCGAGGGCGGCGGCTTGCCGGGGCGCTACGCCACCAATCACTTTTTTTACGATGGCAATGACAACCTCGTGGCCGTTCACTCCCCGCTCGCCGTGGCGGGAGTTGAACCTGGCAATATTGTTACCAATCTCTACGATGAGCGGGATTTGCTGTTCTGCCGCATCACCGCCCCGGGCACGGCCATCGCGGAAAACAAGGACGTGGAGGTGGATTTCAACGGCAACGTGACCCGCATCCTGCAAACGCCAGATGCGGGCGGCGCCAAGATCCCCGTGGCGGCCTTCACCCACGACGGCTTCGACCGCCTCGTCAGCCTCCGCGACGCCATGGGCAACGAACGGCAGTTTAATTACGACCGGAACAGCAACCTCATCCGCGTCCGCACCTATGGCGAATTGAGTGATGTGGCCGGGGCCAAGAGCAACGTCCGTCTCGCCGAAACGCGTTACGAATACGACTCCCTCAACCGGGTCACGCGCGGCGTGGCTTCGTTCTTCGACCTCCTCACCCAGTCGCCCCTCACCGATGGCGAATCGGCCACCACGGTCACCTACGCGCCCAATGGGGGTTGCACGAGCATCACCGACGACAATGGCCACACCACCCGCTACACCTATGACAACGCTGGCCGTCTCGCTGCGGTCACCGATCCTAAAACCAACGTCATCAGTTTCACCTACGACGGGTGCGACAATGTCCTCAGCGCCACGCAACTGGATCGTTCCGACCTGGCCGGCAGCTCGCAATTCTCCGTGGTTTACGGCTACGACCGCTTGCATCGCCTCACCCGTTCTGTGGACAACGTGGGCAACACGAATCTTTACGCTTACGATTCGCGCGGCAACATGGTCAGCCACCTCGACCCGCGCGAGAACGAGAGTTTCGCCGTGTTCGACGGCTTGGGCCGCTGCGTCGCCACCACCAATTACGTCGGCAAGGATCGCGGCATCACCATCAACACCTCCCACGTTGAATACGACCCGAACTCCCGCCGAACGGCCTTCACGGACAGCAACGGCAACACCACGCGCTACACCTACGATGGACGCGACCGTTGCGTGGCCGTGACCGAAGCCGACGGCACGAGCTCCAGTCTTATCTGGAGTCCGCGCAGCAATCTGGTGCGGGAGCAGGATGCCAACGGCACCGTCACCACCAACACCTACGATCTGCTGGATCGTTGCGTGCGGCGGGACATCACGCCCGGCCCGGGCGTCGCGGCCACGACCACGTTCGAGACTTTCGCCTACGACGGTCGCTCGCAATTGGTCGCCGTGACCAACGATGCGACGCACAATGAGTTTGCGTATGATTCGCTTGGTCGCAACACGCGCGGCACTTCCGGCGGGCTGGGTGCGGTGGTGAGCACGCATGATGGCGTGGGCAATCGGCTTTCCATGACTTATCCGTCCGGGCGGGGGGTGACCTACACTTACGATGCGCTGGATCAAGTCGCATCCGTGGGCAGTAGTTCCGGAGGCTTGCCCCCAACCACGCTGGCCACATTCGCGTATGAAGGTCCGGGGCGGATGGGCCGCATCAGTCGCGCGAACAATGTGAATACCCGCATCCAATGGAATGGCCTCGTCAACCCACCCAATGCCGCCGGTGATTTCGGCTGGGGTCAGGTCAAGGGCATCAATCACCAGATCGCGGGTGGCGGTACAGTCATTGACCAGCGCCGCGCTACCTACGACCAGAAACAGAACAAAACCCTCCGTGCGCAGACCACGCCGTTCTATCAGGGTGGTGACCTGACCACGAATGTTTTTGAGTACGACCCGGTGGATCGCCTGAGTCGGGCCATCGCCGTGAAAGGCACTGGGGCCACACTCCGCACCTACGTGCTGGATGGCGTGGGCAATCGTCAACTCGTGATCTCCAACGGGGTCGTCGAACCGTATCTGATGGAGGCGACGATTCCGCCGGCGGATTTCCAGATGAATCAATACACCTTGACGCCGTTTGTTGTGGCGCCGGAGCAATACGACGCGAACGGCAACTTGATCGGGCGCACCACGGCCAGCGCCCAGCGCCAGTATCTGTACGACTACGCGGATCGGTTGGTGGCGGTGAATGACCTGTCGGGTGGTTTGCCCGCGCCGCTCGCCACTTACAATTACGATGCGCTGGGACGCCGCAGCAGCAAGACGATTTATCCGTCGGGCCTGCCGCCGGTGACGACGCAATTCGTCCACGACGTCGTCGCATCCAAGGACAATGATGACCGGGTTCGCATCCTCGAAGAGCAGGTCGGCGGACTGGTTACCCGTGATTACGCCCACACCCCCGAGTTTCGCGATTGGTTCGCACGTGGTTTGGTCGCCGTTTTTGCCGGGACCGGCCAACCGCTGTATTATCATGCCGACGAACTCGGCAACACCCTCGCCCTGACCGACGCGGGCGGCAACGTAGTCGAGCGGTGCGACTACGATGACTATGGGCTGCCCATCTTCCTCTCGACGGATGGCTTGCCCACCGGCGAAACAGAGTCTGGCGTGGGCAATCCTTTTCTCTTTCACGGCATGGAGTGGGATACGGAGACCGGCTGGTATCATGATGGCGGGATGGCGGGCGAAAATCCGCTCTACGATCCG
>JANYBF010000208.1 GCA_025360895.1 Verrucomicrobiota bacterium | reverse complement strand
ACTGGTATGTTCATGTCAGCAAAGCAGGACCAGTGAAATTGAAAGTGACCGGCCGCGGCGGCAAATACGCTGACGCGATGGAGAAGACATACCTTGCGTACGACCACGGCATCGAGAAATTCATTTCCAAATCCGGCAAGGCGCGCGGGAACGATCTCACGGTGAAGCTCGATTTGCCGGCGCGTAAACCGGAGTCCACATCACTTACCGTGCAACTCACCCCCAGCCTGGCGGTGACGATGCTGGATGCGTTGCCGTATTTGATTGATTATCCCTACGGCTGCACCGAACAGACGATGAGCCGTTTTCTGCCTGCTGTTATCACCGCCAAAACGCTTCGCGATCTTGGCCTGCAACCGGAAGATGTGATGGGTCGTATTTTCGGCGGCATTGAAACGAACTCCGCTGCCGCGACGCATCCACAGGGCAAAAGGGATTTGGCCGAACTGGATGCCATGACCAAGGCTGGTCTCGAACGGCTCTACGATTTCCAGCACAGCGACGGTGGTTGGGGTTGGTGGAAGCAAGGCGAGAGCGATCACTGGATGACGGCCTACGTTGTCTGGGGGCTTACACTCGCCAAAGACGCCGGCATCAAACTCAAGGACGGCGTGCTCGAACGCGGCGCCGCATTCCTCGACAAAACCCTAGTCGAAGAAGAGGAGAACCCCGACATGCAGGCGTGGATGCTGCACGCTCTGGCGGCGCACAACGCGCAAAAGACCAAACTGTCGGTGTTTCAGTCCAAAGCGTTCGAGAATCTTTGGACGAACCGCGAAAAGCTCAATGCTTACACGCGAGCGTTGCTGGCGCTAAGTGCGCACCATTTCGGCTTCGCGGATAAGGCAAAGACGCTCATTGCCAATTTGGAGAACGGTGTGAAGCGCGATGACCGTCCGGATACTTCAGTCCTAATTTCTCCCTCAACCAACAACTCTCAACCCTCAAACGTCCTCGGCACAGCGCACTGGGGCGAGGACGGCATTTACTGGCGTTGGTCGGACGGTGGTGTGGAAGCAACGGCGTTTGGCTTGCGGGCGCTGCTGACGATTGATCCGCAGAACAAACTCATTGAGCCGGTCACAAACTGGCTCATCAAGAATCGGCGCGGCGCGCAGTGGAGCAACACGCGCGATACGGCGATCGTGGTGCTGGCGATGAACGATTACCTGCGCGTAAGCGGCGAGTTGAAGGGCGAACTCGAATACGAACTTATGGTCAACGGCCAATCCATCGCGAAGAAAAGGGTCAGCGGAGCGGATGTGTTCAACGCGCCGAGCCGGTTCACCATTGATCCGAAACTCATCAAGGACGCGAACGAAATTCGCATCGTGCGAAAGAAAGGCGACTCGCCGATTTACTTCGCCGTCGAAGCCAGGTTCTTCAGCCTGGAAGAGCCGATCACACCGGCGGGTAATGAGATTTTCGTGAAGCGCGAATACTTCAAACTCGTGGGCCGCCCGACGTTGCTCAAGGGGTATGTCTATGACCGCGAGCCGTTGCCCGACGGCGGCAGCGTAAGAAGTGGCGAACGCGTTGAGACGGTGATTACCATCGAAGGAAAAAACAATTACGAGTATCTGTTGTTTGAAGATTTGAAGCCCGCTGGCTTCGAGGCGGTGGAAATCCGCAGTGGCGAATCGTTGTATGCGCGGGAACTCAAGAGCGGCGCAGTGGAACGGAAGTTTGCCGCGGCAATCCAGCCGACGGCGGCCGTTCCCCACACCGTGAAGGAAGGCGACACCCTTTCCAAGATCGCGCAAGTCAACGGCACCTCCGTGAGCGCCCTCAAAAGCGCCAATCGTTTAACGACCGACCGAATTCGCCCGGGTCAAAAGCTGGTGCTTCCGCCGAGCGGAACTTCGTCAGTAAATGATGATTTCACTGGTCGCCAACGCTGGGTTTATCAAGAGCTGCGCGACCGCAAAGTGGCGCTGTTCCTTGACAAGCTGCCGGAAGGCGTGTGGGAAATCCGCTACGATATGCGCGCCGAAGTACCGGGAATTTTTCACGCGCTGCCCGTGCTGGGGCAGGCCATGTATGTGCCGGAGATCCGCTGCAACGGCGCGGAGGTGAAGGTAAATGTGGAAGAAGCGAAGCCATGATTTACTGGTAGGCAGACTTCGACGGGTTTTCTGCCTGTCGGTGGGAAAGTCAGAAAGTGGGCGGACGGGATACCGTCGGCAAAAGGCCTTCCTACTTTCGCACCGGCTCATTTTCAGCCGGACAAGGTCTTGTGACTTCTGCCGTCTTTGCCAACGAGTCGCCGCGCCGGAAGCAGTAATCTGTACGCCGTATCCCGTCCGCAGCGTCAGGTTGGGTTTTGAGAGAATCTCATACGAAAAAGACTTGCCCTCGTTTTGAATTCCGGCCAACACTGCGCAAGCATTTAACACAAACCATCCCTTGATTTTATGGGCCGCATCTATAACAACATTCTTGAAACCATCGGGCGTACACCGCTCGTCAAATTGAACAAAGTCACCGCCGGCTTGGATGCCACCATCCTGCTCAAGTGCGAATTCTTCAATCCCTTGGGCAGCGTCAAGGACCGGATTGGCCTGGCGATGATCGAGGACGCCGAGAAACGCGGCATTCTCAAGAAGGACACCGTCATCATCGAGCCAACCAGCGGCAACACTGGCATTGCCTTGGCATTTGTCGCGGCAGCCAAGGGCTATCAACTCATTCTCACGATGCCGGAAACGATGTCGGTCGAGCGGCGCACGTTGCTCGCGATGCTCGGGGCGAAGCTGGTGCTCACGCCGGGGCCGGAAGGAATGAAGGGCGCCATCGCCCGCGCGGAACAACTCGCGAAGGAAACACCGAATGCCTGGATTCCCCAGCAGTTTGAAAATCCCGCCAACCCGGAAATACATGCGCGGACTACCGCCGTCGAACTATGGGAGGATACCGATGGTAAGATTGATATTCTGGTGGCTGCGGTCGGCACTGGTGGAACGATCACGGGTTGCTGCGAAGTTATCAAGGCGAAGAAGGCTTCCTTTCAAGCCATCGCTGTTGAACCAAAAGATTCGCCGGTAATTTCACAAACGCTCGCCGGCGAACCGGTCAAACCCGGCCCGCACAAGATTCAAGGCACGGGCGCGGGCTTCGTCCCGAAGAATCTTCATTTGAAGGATGCGCAGGGCAACCCACAGATCGTCGAGTGTGTTCAGGTTTCCAACGACGATGCGTTTGCCATGGCGCGGCGGCTGGCGAAGGAAGAAGGCTTGCTGGTCGGTATCTCGACGGGCGCGAATGTAATCGCGGCGGTTGAAGTGGCGAAGCGACCGGCCAACAAAGGCAAGTTGATCGTCACGGTGGCATGTTCGACGGGCGAGCGATACTTGAGCACGGCGCTGGCGGCAGAGGCGCGCGCCGCCGTGGGCGGTTGACGAGCCGGCGTGGGAAGTCAGCGACCACCGGTCGTCACTAGCGCAAACGCGAACGTCAGCCGCGGCAATTTTCTTCAAAAAAGAGTTGCGCCGGTGCGGGTTTCCTCGTATTCAAAGCGTAGATCGAAGGTTTGATGCTGCGTCCGGCGAGGTTTTTTTCCATTAGTTGGCCACGTAGCAACTTCTCACAATTCAAAGTTCAATATCGGGTTTTATCCGGGCTTGATTCCGAACCTTCGCAACACACAGACCGCTTATGAGTAGTAAAAACAGCAATACCGCCAACGCCAACGCACCGGCTGCCGCCTCGGGGAGCGACCACGGGACCGGTTATCTTGAAATCTCGGAGAAAGGCTTCGGCTTTCTGCGCACGCCGGCCAACCATTTTCATCCCAAACCATCCGACATCTTCGTCACCCCGGATACGATCAAGCGGAATTTCCTGCGCGAAGGCAGTCTTGTGGTGGGCACGACCCAGCCCCCGCATCGTGGGACCAGTCCGCAACTCAAGACGGTGGAAAAGGTCAACGACATGGTGTTTGAAGATTACACGAAGGCCGTGCGCTTCGAGAATCTCACCAGCATTGATCCCATCGAGAAGTTCAGTCTCGAAACCAGTCCGGACATTCTTGAAACGCGGGTTATTGACTTGGTAACACCCATCGGCAAGGGCACACGCGGCATCATTGTCGCCCCGCCCCGTACCGGCAAGACCACCATCCTCAAGCAAATTTCCAACGCCATCACGACCAACCACCCCGAAGTACACGTAATGGTGCTGCTCATTGACGAACGCCCCGAGGAAGTCACGGACTTCCAGCGCTCCGTTAAAGCTGAAGTCGTCGCGTCCTCCAATGACCAAGATCTGGAAACCCACGTCCGCCTCTCGCGCTTCATGATCGAACGCTGCCGACGGATCGTAGAAAGCGGTAAAGATGTCTTTGTATTGCTGGACTCGCTCACGCGCGTCGCCCG
>JANYBF010000198.1 GCA_025360895.1 Verrucomicrobiota bacterium | reverse complement strand
ACGACGGACGGCCTGCGCGATGCCGGGAAACTGTTCCACCCATGTTTTCGATTTGTTATTTCCGCCCTCCCACCAGCGGGCCTGTTCGCCGTAGAGCCACACGATGCCATCGCTGGCGGCAAGTGCGGAGGCGAGGTTGGCAGCCAGCCGCGCGGCGGGCGTGGAGCCGGTGCTGTCAATGTGCCACGGATCGCCGGGCGGATTGATGTGCGCGTCGAGATACAGGCTTTGGCCGATGCGCAGGTGACGGGCAAATTTCTCCCGATGCTCAGGGGCCGCAAACTCCGCCAGCCGCAGTCGCTGGCGGGTGAAAGCCGCGTTGTATTCCGCCGGCGAATTGGCGCGGTAGCCGATGTCCTCGGTGCCTTCCACGAGGGTGAAGCCGGGGGGCAGCGCGTCCATCCAGCCGTCCACAAATGCGGGCTGGAGGCCGTAGGTGTCGGCTTCGAGCGCCCGGGTTAGATCGCCGCTGTCGAGCATCGGCAGCATGTCGGAAAAGAGGCGGTAGCAGAAAATTTTCACCTCCGGGAATTCCTCCGCCACCGCGCGCATCACCGCGCAGCCCCGCGCGCGGGCCTGGGCGCGATACTCGGCAAAACTGTGCTGCTCGCGCCCGGCCTGCGCGCCGTAGCGGAACTGCGCGTGTGGTTTCGTGTAAGGCTCGGCATCGTAGAGCAGGCCGCGCAGCCCACCTTGCTTCGCCAGCCGCGCGAGGAGCCGCCAATGATCCACGACCTCGCGCCAGCCCGCGTCGTCGAACCAGTCCACCTCACCGGGATTCGCGTAGAGCATGAGGAACGTCTCGCGGCAGGTGGTCGGTTGCGCGGCCTGGAGATCGGCCAGCGCTGGGGCAAACTCCGACCACTGCCACGGCTCGCGTGAGAAGGCATCCTTCGCGCTGACAACGGCACCGCCTTGCACACGGCGGGTGGGGTCGATGTTCGTCCCGTCAAACAGGCCCAGCTTTTCAAACTCCGCGACATGCTGGCGGAATTGTGCGGCCGTGGGCGAATCCCAGCCGGTGACGATGAGCGGCGGTTTCGCGTAAAGCGGCAGACAGCTGGCGGCGAAGATGAGACCGCGGAACAGGAGTCGCGCCTGGTGTCGCAGCAATCTCGGGATGATGCGAGCTTGGGAGTTTGGATCGGAGGGTTTCATTGGGAATTTCATTTTTCAGGGACGGTGGGAACCGGGGTGCCAGCGACAAGTTTGAACACGCCCCAGTTCAGGGACTTCCAGCGTGCTTCAGACGGGAGGTCGCTTGTCATCCAGGTGTCGAGGCTGTTCCAGCAGAGTCGCTGCACGTTTTGCCCGCCGTTGCCACGGATGATGCCGAGGTCGCCGAGGATGACAAGGCCCTTGTGTTTCTTACCGGATTTGCGCGCCTCTTCGAGCATGAACGCGACGGTCTCCCGTGTGAGCTGGAAGTTGTCCGCCACGACCGCGACGGATTTTGCGTCACTCTTGTCCGCTGGGCGGTTGAACAGCACAATGGGGATGCCCGCTTCGTTCGCGGCTTTGATCATCGGGAGGCAGGTCTGCGCGTCCTTCGGCACGAGGATGATGCCGTCCACTTTGCGCGCGATAAAATTCTTCACCTGCTGGAGCTGGCGGTTCGCGTCCTGGTCCGCGATGGCTTCGAGCACGTTCAGGTCGCGCTTCGCCAGTTCGGCTTTGAGGGCATCAAAGCCGGCGACCCAGTATTCGGTCTGCAACGTTTCAAAAGCGATGCCGATGGTGAGTTTGCCGCCCGAGGCGGCGGGCTGGTCGCAGCCAGTGAAGACAAGCGCGAGGAGGAGCGGGAAACAGGTGTGGAGTTTCATGGGTGTTCGGATGGCGGGAACAATGGGCGGAGAAAAGCGAGGCTTTCGGAAGCCCAGGCGGATTCTTTCGTGATGGTGTCGGCGATTTTCGGCTCCGGTGGGGTCCAGAGTTCGAGAACGGCAGTGTGGCAGCGCTGAAAAGGTTTGAGCCGCGCGAGCAACCCGGGCACGTCGACGAAACCGCGGCCCGCCGGGCAGCCCGTAACGGTAAAACCCATCAAGTGCGGCACCCGCACGATGTGAAAGTCTTTGATGTGCAGATTTAGCGTCAACGGCGCGAGCGTCGCCACGACGGCATCAAGGCCCTCGCCGGCACCGAGCGAGTTGGCCGTGTCGAGGCAGACGCCGATGCGATCGCTGCCCGCAGCTTCAATCATTGCCCGCAGCGTCACGGCGGGAAAACGGTCGTGGTTTTCGAGACCAAGCGTGAGGCCCTCAAGCAGCGGCGCGGACTCCCGAAGCACCATGGTCACTTCGGCGGGCGACGGATGGTAGTCCGCCTCATCAATGACGAAACGGATCAACGTCGCGCCGAGACGGCGGGCGATGGCCGCGTAAGTGGCGATGCGTTCGGCCTTGAGGCGGCACGCGCCAACTTCAAGCCGCACGCCCTCGCGCCTAGCGCGCTGGGCAAGCCGGTCCAGCCGCCCGGGGTCGAAGGTGTGCAGCGGGAGATTGTCGCCGATTTGCAGCAGCTTGACCCCATGCTCACTCACACGGTCGAGCAGGCCGTGCTCGTCGAGTGGGCACGCCGGCA
>JANYBF010000195.1 GCA_025360895.1 Verrucomicrobiota bacterium | reverse complement strand
CAGGCCCAGCGGACACCGATGGGCGGTGAGCGTTCCCATCGTCCGCCCTGTATCGCTCGCGTCAATCACGCCGCCCGTTATGGGATCGCGAATCCGATCCGCATCGGGGCCTACATTAATGACCGGATCGGTAAACCCGGTCGGCGCCGGCGGGTAGGTCGGGTCGTTGGTGTAGCTTCCCTGTTTTACGGCCGTATAAATCGGATTCAGGAGTTTGTCCTGACTGGCATTGTAATTGGAAAATTGTTGGGGATTGTCGTCGGTCCCCATCTTCCACGGATATCCATAATGAAGACCTTGTCGCAACCAGTTGATCTCCTCGGGCATGTCGCGATCCGGCCCGTTTTCCGTGCCGAACAAATCCCCGTTCGGGCTGTAAGCCAGGTCGTACGTGTTCCGCAAGCCCTCGCAATAGACGTAACCCGCCGCGCGCAATTGCTCGCGATCGTTGGGCAGAACCAGCCCCGAACTTGTAATTGGCAACCGAAGCAACACGGCGGTGAGTCCAACTTCCCGCAGTCCGGGAAAGGCGCCACCATCCGTCTCCACGTTGCCATGATCCGAACGGGCGCCGATATTGACGAACACTGACTGGGCGTCCCGGCTCACCAGAATAGCATCCATCTGGTGGTTGAAGATCCGCCCGCCGCCCGGATACCGAGCCGTCGCGAGAACGGACCAGGTCCGCGTCCCGTTGGTCGGATTGTAAATGCCCTTGGTCACGGTGCTCACCGTGTAAGTGTTATTTGAAACCGTCGCGTTGCTCGTCAGGTAAATGCTCCCGTCCGGACCAAACGCCATGCCCGCCGCCGACATCACCGCGTGATTCGCACTCGTGTAAAGCAGCGTGTTGGTGCTCGCCCCGGGCGTCGCCGACAGGTTCACGCGATAGAGTTGTCCGTTCACCTTCAGGTAATAAAGCGCGCCGTCCACGGGATTTCGCACCAGCCGGAACGACCCCGACCCGGTATTCATAACGTTTCGGATCGAAAGCTCCGGATCCAGCACCACC
The DNA here is from genome assembly GCA_025360895.1 of Verrucomicrobiota bacterium. Lineage (GTDB taxonomy): Bacteria > Verrucomicrobiota > Verrucomicrobiia > Limisphaerales > JADLHS01 > JADLHS01. The sequence continues at coordinate 10,406 of JANYBF010000195.1, read as the reverse complement.
GGCGCGCCCAGGGCGGAAACCAAAGAACCGGCCAAGCCGAGCAGGGACCAGAGGCGCCAAGGGGTAGAGAAAAGTCTAGTGTTCATCGTGGTTAATATATGGTGGCCGGCCGATGACGCAAGAAACGATTCCTGCCCTCGCGCGCGTTTAAATCATTGCGGCGAAATCCCGGCAATCAAGTGGCCAAACCCGGAACGACAATGAGCAGATGGTAACAAACAATGCTTCCATTTTTTTAGCCGGGATTTACAGTCGCGCGCATGTTCACGAACTTGAACCAGCAAAACGCCGCCGGTTCGCGACGGCGATTCCTGCAGACGACGGCGTTGGTGGGAGCGGGCAGTTTGGCGGTCGGTTCTGGAGTTGCGGCGTTGGCCGCAGAAACCGTGACGCTCCCCTTCGTCAATGGCGATCGTTCACTCGTAAAATATCCCCAGAAACGTCCCCTGATCCTCCTCACCACTCGTCCCCCGCAACTGGAAACGCCTTTTTCGGTTTTTAACCAAGGCCTGCTCACGCCGAATGATGCCTTCTTTGTCCGGTACCACTTGTCCGAGGTACCAACGGAGATTGAGGCTGAGACTTTCCAGATCACAATCAAAGGCAAGGTCAACACGCCGCTGGCGTTTTCGCTCGCCGAATTGAAAGCCAAGTTCGAGGCGATCGAAATTGTGGCGGTGAATCAGTGCTCAGGCAATGGTCGCGGCTTTTTTGTCCCGCGCGTCCCCGGTGGTCAGATGGGTAACGGCGCGATGGGTAACGCAAAATGGAAAGGGGTCCGACTCAAAGAGGTATTGAACCAAGCCGGGGTGGCCGCCGGCGCCAAGCAGGTGACGTTCAACGGCCTGGACCGACCGGTGAACGCCCAGACGCCGGATTTTGTGAAGGCGCTCGACGTAGACCACGCGCTCGACGGCGAGGTTCTGCTCGCTTACGAAATGAACGGGGAACCGCTCCCGATGCTCAATGGCTTTCCGCTCCGGCTCGTAGTTCCCGGCTATTTCGGGACTTACTGGGTGAAGCACCTGAACGAAATCACGGTGGTGGACGAAACATTTGCCGGCTTCTGGATGAACCCGGCCTATCGAATTCCCGACAACGAATGTGCGTGTGTTGAGCCAGGAACGACTCCCGCTAAAACAAAACCTATTGCACGCTTCAATGTCCGCTCCTTCATTACGAGCCTGGCCGACGGGGACACAATCAGCCCCGGCCACGAGCTCACGATGCGCGGCATCGCGTTCGATGGCGGTTATGGCATCCGCGAAGTTTTGTTCTCGCCAGATGGCGGCCAGAATTGGCACGAAACGCAACTGGGCCAGGACCTCGGCCAATACTCGTTCCGCGAATGGACGATCCCCTTTCGACCGACCCAACGGAGTGCTTATGAATTAAAAGTGAAAGCGACGAATCGCATTGGCCAGTCGCAGCCACTGACGCCGCTTTGGAATCCGGCGGGCTACATGCGCAACGTGGTCGAGACGATGCGGGTCAGCGCGGTTTGAACTGCCCCATGAAAAAAATACACCCAGATGGTTGGCTGACGATCCTCCTCACTTGCACCACGCTCAGCCTTACAGCGGCCCCGGTAAAAATTGAACTGCCGGCGGAAACCGGCGTGTTCAAAACCGGTCCCGGAGTGGAAATCGCCAATGGCCAATGCCTGGTTTGCCACTCGGTGGAATATGTCGCCACGCAACCGCCCTTGCCGCGTGCGTTTTGGACGGCGTCAGTGAAAAAAATGCGCGAAAAGTACGGCGCCGCGATTCCGGACGAACAAGTGGAGCCCCTGCTGGAGTACCTGGCGGCACACTATGGCGCCGTGGTCACGAATCCAGTACCCGCCAGTATTTCGAACTCGGTGACGAAAATAATTATCCAGCCGGCGCCAGGCGCCGCCGCGAGCGCCACGAAGTATGGCTGCCTTGGATGTCACAATGTCAGCGTCAAAATTGTCGGCCCGTCGTACCGGGCCATCGCCGACAAATATCGCAACGACCCGGCCGCGCAAGCGAAGTTGACGGAGCAAATCCAGAAAGGCGGGTCAGGGAAATGGGGGCCGATCATCATGCCGCCGTTCCCGCAGATCACCCCCGCCGAAACCAAAGCATTGACGGAATGGATTCTGGAACAGAAATGATTTTCGCGGGCCTGAATTTGGGGTCCCGCCATTGCTGGAGTAACGGTTGCCCCCGCCCGATGCGCCGCGCGCCGCGCCCATGGAAATTCGTAACCGGAGAGCGGCGGGAAGGATTTCCATATCAATTACCTTTCAGGGAACTCACCACTGCGCCGAGCAGATAGCCCAGCCACACCGCCACCAGGCACAGCCCCACGGACAACAACACATTGCCGCCCGCGTAAAGCCATTCACGGTCGCGCAGCAGATTCAAGGTTTGGAGACTGAACGAAGAGAACGTGGTGTAACCGCCGCAAACCCCGATCATGAGAAATTGACGGAAACCCGGCGACGGAAGCACTCGCCCTTCCGGCACGGCCAGCGCAGCGAGGAAGCCGATGACCAAAGACCCGCTCACGTTCACGACGAGCGTGCCCATCGGAAACGACTCGCCACAGCGCGTGGCGACCAAGCCCGAAAGCCAGAAGCGGCCAACACTGCCGAGCGCACCACCCAACGCCACCCAGAAATAAGTCAACATGATCTTGAAGCGCGGATTCCCGGGGTCACAAACAATTCGCACCCGGGAAAATCCCATGCCGCACTTATTCCTATCTGAATTCGCACTCGAAGTCCATTCGGCACAAATTCCGGTAGTGGTCAGTTTGACTGTGGATGGAGCGCCGAGCGGACCCACTACCCAAAATCAATTCGCCAACGGGGTCCAGCGCATTTTGGCCCGGGGCCAAAGACGTCCGCCGTCATCTCCCTCGTCGTTTAGAAAAAAAACCGCCCCCAGCTCGCAGGGACGGTTTTTTGAGCCGCGGCCAGGTAATCAAACCGGCTCAGGTCTGAAAGGATTTGCCACAGCCACAACTTTGTTTCGCGTTCGGATTGCTGATCTTGAAGCCGCCGCCGGTCAATTCGTCGCTGAAATCCACCTGCGTACCACCCAGATATTTTGCACTGAACGCGTCCACCAAAACCTTCACCCCCTCCGAACCGCTGATGAGATCGCCATCGCGTTGCTCGTCAAAAGTCATGCCGTATTGCATCCCGGAGCAACCGCCCTGCTCCACATAGACCCGCAAAAACTTGCCCGCATGGTCGGCTTGACCTTGCAATGATTTGATCTGTTCCACAGCGGACACCGTGAGGGTGATCGGCGATTCAATTGTGCTGGTGTCACTCATTTGTTTCCCAATGGAAGCTTACGTCGCGGCGGAGCGGAGTCAAATACCGGCTTTGGCCTTTTCGCCACACAACTTTCGCGCCCGCTCCCGGCTGGCTTCGAAGCTGACCCGCGCCCAAGGCAGCCAGACTTGCAGTTGGCCGCACAACTTTTCCACGGCGCACCAATCCTCCAGCACCTCCAGGACTTTCAGCGCCTTTTTGCCCGCCTCTTTCTGCCAGTACAAATCGGTCGCCGCCCCGCGTTCCAGCGCGACATCCAGATAATTGTCGCGCGCCAGAATGAGCAACGCGGCCTTGTCCGCCGCCGGTTTCAGGTCGGCCATTTTTTCGAGCGTTATACCCAGCCCCACTTTCGCCTGGCTGCGCGCCGCCACGCTCGCCAACGGGGACGTCATCGCCTGCTGATAAGCGTTGGATGCCGACGCGTAGAAACTTACATCCTCGGTCGCCAGTTGCAGATAGCAATTGCCAATTTCGCCCCATGCCAGCGCCGTCGGCGGGTTCGTGGGATACAACTGCGCAATCCGGCTAAACACCCGCCGGGCCTCTTCGATATTGGCAAGTTTGTTCGTGTCCGCCGCCGGCAGCCGCATCAGCGCGCCGCCATACGCGAACAGCGCTTTGGCCTTCAACTCGTCCGGACAGTTGGGATTACTGGTCAGGTTGGTGAAATATTCGCAGGCATTTCCGTAGGCCGACCAAGCCATCGCGGCCCGCCCGGCCATCATAAGAGCTTCCAGCGCCAGGTCCGATTGCGGCCATTTTTGAAACAATATTTTGTAGCTGGTCTCGGCGGGTTGGAACTGGAGTTGGTTGAAGAAGTAATCCGCCACCCACCATTGGGCCCGCGCCGCCAGTTCATTGGTCGGGAATTGCGCCACGAAATTGGTGAGTCGCGCCAGCGCATTCGTTTCATTGCCAGCGCGCGCCTCCACCAGCGCCCGAGCAAACTCCGCCCGCGCCCGCAGCGGGCTGTTCGTTGGAAACCGCGTCAACCATTCGTCGTACGCCACCACGGCATTTGTCCAGTCCGACTGCTGTTCGGCAAGCTGGGCCACGAGCAGGTCCACCTCCGCCCGCAACGCCGAATCCGGGGCCGCCTGCCCGAATTCGCGGAACAAGTGCTGCGCCTTCGCCGGCTCGCGGGCATCCGTCCAACCCTGGGCCACCAGCAACACGCCCCCGCTGGCCTCGACGCTCTGCGGATCCGCCTCGAGGATCCCGCGCATCGCCGCCTCCGCAGCCCCCAGATTCGTGAGGGCCAAGCTCGCCCGCAGTAATTGATAGAGCACCGGTGTCCGCAACGCCGCGCTTACCGGCGGCCAGTTCGATAGCAAAGGCAGCACCGCGCGATAATTTTCCAATGCCCCGGCAAAATCATTTTGCACGAACAGCGTATCCGCCAGTTTGAAGCGGGCCACCGCCTGGTGGTTCGAGGACGGCAACCCCTCCACCGCCGCTTTAAACGCCGCCCCGCTTTCCGGATACCGGCCTTCGATCCAATAACACCAGCCACGATTTAATTGCGCCTGACCGACGTACGGGCTGTTGGAAAAAACCGTGATCAACCGGTCAAAACCACTCAACGCGGTCGTAAGCCGATTGGTATCCGGCCCGGCGATGGCTTGTTTCAAATACACCTCCCCGAGGGTCAGCAGCGCGAGGTCCACCGCCGGTGAGTTGGAGAATTGCTGAACAAATGTCTCCAGCGTCTCGGTCGCCACCGCGAACTGACCCTGCGCCAACGCCACCGCCGTGATCTGGTTGAGCGCGTCCCGCTGGCGCGTGACCGGCGCGCTGACATTCAAATTGGTCTTCAGCGTCGCGATGGCCTCGTCGCGCCGCCCTAATCGCTCCAATACGTCCGCGCGAAACGCCACGCTCTCCGCCAGCCAATCGGCCCGCGTCGTGCCGGTTGCCGCCGTCAATAGTCCCGCGCTTTCACGTTCGGCTTCTTCCATGCGCCCCGCGCCGGATTTCACCTGGCACAACAGGTAACGCCGGCGCCAATCCAACTCCGGGGTTAATTCCGCACTGATCGCTTTCAACGCAGCCTCCGCCTCGGCGAAATGTTTTTGAGCCAGTTGCGCCTCGGCCAGCAATAACAGCCCGCGCGTGAACATTTCACTGTTCCCCAAGGCCGGCGCCATCTGACGAAAGGCGCTGTCCGGTGCTTGCAGCAAGGCCACCACCTGCGGCCATTCGCCCAGTTTCGCCCGGGCGGCGGCTTCGCCGACCGCGCCGGCCAATCGCCGCGGCGACTCGGGCAACTCGCGCGCGAGTTTTCCGAACGTCGTTGCTGCTCCCGGATAATTTGTATTTTGAAATTCTGCCGTGCCGATCCAGTAAAGAAACTCGTCCGCCTGCTTCCCGGCCTCGGCTTGGTGCGCGTTGAGCAGCGCCACCACAGCGGCAAATTTATGCTGTTGGAACAACGCCTGCGCCTGAAATGACACGGCGTCAATCCGCCCCTCCGACTTGGGATATTTCTCAATGAACTGCGCAAACTCTCGCTCCGCCCGATCCCATACCTGAATGTTGAAGGATTTTTCCGCCGCTTTAAAAGCGCTTTCCTCGCCCCCAGACAAGGCGGCCGCACCGCGCCCGCCGGCCAGCGCCAGCAGCAGCAGGCAAAAAAAGATTTGTCGCAGCCTTGTCATCTCCGTGAGGTTAGCCCGGAAGTCGTCCGGCGGAAAAGAATGAAATCAAGCGCGGGCCGTCGCAACGTTGCCACCGGGACGGATCGGCGGACTTTGCCCACAGCTTTATCGTAATCTCGTTTTTTATCCTGCTGGCTACCGCCATCAGGCGCAGAAAGGATTATGATTAAGAAACCGATTCGGGTTGTTTTGCGCCAATGCCAGTGAGAACGCTTTTCAAATACCGTCCCGTATGGCTCTCCGCACAGGCTACGACTTGCTCCGGCGTGCCCTGCACCACCACGCGCCCGCCGCCGTCGCCGCCTTCCGGGCCAAGATCAATGATCCAATCCGCCGTTTTGATCACGTCAAGGTTGTGTTCGATGACGAGCAGCGTATTGCCGGATGCACGAAGCTTGAAAAGAACTTCGAGTAGCTTCGCCACGTCGTGGAAATGCAGCCCCGTCGTTGGCTCATCGAGAATGTAAAGGGTGCGCCCGGTTTGTTTGCGGCATAATTCGGCGGCGAGCTTCACCCGCTGCGCTTCGCCCCCGCTCAAGGTCGTGCCCGATTGACCCAGGCGCAGATAACCCAGTCCAACTTCCGCGAGCGTCAACAGCGGATCGAAGATTTTCGGCACCGCGCGAAAAAAGTTCACCGCTTCGTCCACAGTCATGTCCAGCGCGTCGGCAATGTTCATCCCCTTGTAGGCGATTTCGAGCGTCTCGCGATTGTAACGCCGGCCCTGGCACGCCTCGCACGTCACATAAACCGGCGGCAGAAAGTGCATCTCAATTTTGAGGAGACCGTCGCCTTGACACTTCTCGCACCGACCACCCTTGACGTTGAAGCTGAACCGGCCCGCTTCGTAGCCGCGAATTTTCGCCGCCGGCAGCCGCGCGAACAAATCCCGGATCGCGTTGAACATTCCGGTGTACGTGGCGGGATTGCTGCGCGGCGTCCGGCCAATCGGCGTTTGATCAATTACCACAATCTTTTCCAGGCCCTCGTAGTTCTTGATCTCGCGATGCGCGCCGGGTCTTTCCTTCGAGCCGTAAAACTTCCGCATCAGGGCGCGGCGCAACACATCATCCACGAGCGTGCTCTTGCCGGAACCGCTCACGCCAGTGACGCAGGTGAACAGGCCAATCGGAATGCGCGCGTCCACATTCTTGAGATTATTTTCGCTGGCGCCGATGATTTCGATGGTGCCACGATCTTTCGATGGTTGCTTGCGCTCCTTCGGCAGGGGAATGGTGAGTTCGCCAGTGAGATAGCGCGCCGTGAGGGACCGTTCGTTGGCCAACACCTCCTTCAACGTGCCCGCCGCCACAAGTTCTCCGCCGCGCACGCCCGCACCCGGACCGAGGTCGAGAATGTAATCGGCCTGACGAATGGTGTCGGCATCGTGCTCGACCACGAGGACCGAGTTGCCGAGGTCGCGTAATCCTTTAAGTGTGACCAGCAGGCGGTCGTTGTCGCGCTGATGCAGTCCGATGCTCGGTTCGTCGAGGATGTAAAGCACGCCGACGAGGCCCGCACCAATCTGCGTCGCCAATCGGATGCGTTGCGCCTCGCCCCCGCTCAACGAGCCGCTCTCGCGATTCAATGTGAGGTAGCCCAGTCCGACGTTCCTCAAAAAGCCCAGTCGCGCGCGAATCTCCTTGATGACTTCATGCGCGATCTTCCGTTGAAACTCGGTGAGCTTAAGCGTGGCAAAGAATTCATCCGCCTTGGTTACGGAAAGCAAACATACGTCCATGATGGACAGGCCGGGAATTGCCAGTCTTGAGTCTGAAGTCTTGAGCCTCAAGTCGCCCGGCGCGGATGACGTTAGACTGGAGACACTAGACTCAAGACTTTGTTTGCCCAACGTCACCGCCAAGATCTCCGGCTTCAACCGCTGACCATTACACGCATCGCAAAACTGTGGACTCATGAACGCCTTGAGCCGGTTGCGCGTGAACTCGCTTTCGCTTTCGGCATAGAGCCGTTCCATGTTGGGCAGCACGCCTTCAAACACTCGCTTCACTTTGCTCGCCTTCCCCGCGCGCCAGAAGCTGAATTCGATCTCGGTTGCCCCCGAACCATGGAGCAAAATCTCTTTGAAATCGTCCGACAAATCTTTGTAGGGCTGCTCCAAGCTTTGGTCGTAGTGACCGGCAATTGCCCGCAGCATTGCCTTGTAATAGACAATCATCCGCTTCCCACCGCGGCGCCAGGGAAGGACGGCGCCGCTTTCGAGCGATTTCTCGGGATCAGGCACGACGAGGCCTTCGTCAAACACCATTTTCTGGCCGAGGCCGTGACAGACTGGGCACGCCCCGGACGGAGCGTTAAAGGAGAAATGTTTCGGCGTCAGCGGTTCATAGCTTTTGCCAGTGGCCGGTGAATACATGCGGTTCGAGTGCAAAGTTTCAATCCAGCCGTCTGATTGGCTCGACGATCCCCTCGCCCGACCTTCGGCCACCCTCTTCCCATCGGATGGGGAGAGGGACGGGGTGAGGGGTTGCCCAACTTTAGACTTTGGACTTTGGACTTTAGGCTCTGAAAGCTGGTGCAGCGTCAGCATCACCCCCTCGCCCCACTGCAACGCCGTCGCCACCGAATCCTGCAACCGCACGCGCACCTTGTCATCCATTACGAGCCGATCCACGACGGCTTCAATTGTGTGCGCTTGTTTCGCGTCGAGTTTCACGCGGACATTCGGGTCGGTGAGTTCCACCAACTCGCCATCCACGCGGGCGCGGACGAAACCTTCGCGTTGCAAGCGCTCGATTACGTCGCGGAACTCGCCTTTCTGTCCGCGCACGACCGGCGCGAGCAACATAACCTTGGTCTTGGGCGGCAGCGCGAGGATTTTATCCACGATGTCGCTGGTGGTTTGCGCGACGATGGGCACGCCGGTGTCGGGGCAATGCGGCTGGCCGACATGGGCGTAGAGCAGCCGCAGGTAATCGTAAATCTCCGTGGTGGTGGCAACGGTTGAGCGCGGATTCATGCCGCTCGTGCGCTGTTCGATGGCAATGGCGGGCGAGAGACCCTCGATGTAATCCACGTCCGGTTTCTGCATCTGATCGAGGAACTGCCGCGCGTAGGCGGAGAGACTCTCCACGTATTTGCGCTGGCCCTCGGCGTAAATTGTGTCGAACGCGAGCGACGACTTCCCGCTGCCGCTCAAGCCGGTGATGACCACCAACTGGTCGCGCGGGATTTCGAGCGTGAGATTTTTGAGATTATGCTCCCGCGCCCCGCCGATGCGGATGAAATTTTTGCTCATGCGAAGTTCCTTCAATGCCCCGTAGGAGACGAGGTAACGAGTCTCAAACTAAAAGGAAGTTAGAGACTCCTCACGTCGTCTCCTACAGTTCCAAAAGGACACATTGCTGCGAATTCTTGGACTCACCTAATCGGGAAGCGTAGGACGACGATCGGAGCGTGGAAAGGAAAGAAACTTTGGCTCGGCAGAATCTGGCGTTTAATCTGCTTGGAGTGCAAACAATGAAATCTGTTTCAGGAAGCTTCGTTCACCTCGCATTTGCAGTAATCTGCTTTGGCGCTCAAACTGTTGTCGAAGCCGGCTCGTGGGTTACCAATAGCCCGATGACCACAGGACGGTATGGCCACACCGCGACCCTTTTGACCAATGGGCAAGTAATGGTCGCCGGTGGTAGTTCTTCGACCGAGTCGCCAACCGCAAGTGTGGAGTTGGTTAATCCGGCTACCGGAGGTTCGACAAACATCAATGCAATGCACGAGGCGCGACGCGCCCACACCGCCACCTTGCTCACCGACGGGAAAGTTCTGGCGGCAGGAGGCGAAGGTTTTGGCCCCCCCGGCACACTTAGGAGTACAGAGCTATTTGACCCTAGTGTTGGGCTGTGGGAAACAAATAACGCTCTAAACGATAGCCGTCTGGGTCACACCGCCACGCTTTTACTTGACGGCCGGGTTCTGGTCGCAGGAGGCTATGAAGGCTTTCTACCAACTGATGCTACGCTTGCCAGTGCAGAGATATACAACCCGGTCACTGGAATATGGACAACCACTGGTTCACTTACCGACGCACGTTGGGGACATACGGCCACATTGCTTCCGTCGGGAAAAGTGCTGGTCGCCGGAGGTGTTCAGAATGGGGCGCTGTCCAGGCTTTTAGCTAGTGCAGAAGTCTATGATCCCGACTTTGGATCATGGACACCAACTGACGCGATGCCCAGTCCGCGACGATTTCACACGGCGACGCTCCTTTCGGCTGGGAAAGTTCTTGTCGCCGGTGGTGGGGCGGGTGATGACGAAGCAGCGGCCGCAGGGCTGTATGATCCGTCCACCGGCAAGTGGACGCCGACCGGCACGTTGAATTTCCCTCGCGCAATCCATAGTGCAACCCTGATGTCTGACGGGTCATTGTTGGTTGCAGGAGGGGTGTCGATTCTTGGTATTCGAATCGACATGAC
>JANYBF010000193.1 GCA_025360895.1 Verrucomicrobiota bacterium | reverse complement strand
CATCGAGCTGGCGAACAAATCGTTTTACGGCAACGGCGCTTCCATTTTCACGCGTTCCGGCAAAGCGGCGCGCGAGTTCAAGCATCGCGTCAACTGCGGCATGGTCGGTATCAATATCGGCGTGCCGGCTTCGATGGCATGGTTTCCGTTCAACGGCTGGAACGATTCCTTTTTCGGCGATCTTCACATGCAGGGCAGGGAAGGGGTGCAGTTTTTCACCCAACAAAAGGTGACCACGAGTCGTTGGTTCAGCTATGGCGAGGGTGACATCTGGCATACGGAGAGGAAATGACCAATAGCGAATGGACGGATCGCTAATCATTGATGCAATTCCAGAACTAGCAGTATCAGGAACGGGATGTGAGGCGCGCGTTGAATGCGGTGAAAGAGAATTGAATTATGACCCGTAAAGAAATCAAAGCGCAGGCTGCCCGCTACACCAAGTTTGTGGAGTGGAGTGCGGAAGACGAGTGCTTCATCGGACGTAGCCCCGAAATCATGGCGGGTGGCGTTCATGGCCGCGACGAAGCCAAGGTTTACACAGAGCTTTGCGAAGCAGTTGAGGAGATGGTGGCGCTGATCCACGCCGACGGCCACCACCTGCCGCACCCGCTTGGAAAAAAAGAATTCAGCGGTAAATTTGTGCTCCGACTTGAGCCCGCCTTGCACCGGCGACTCGCGGCCTAAGCCATTGGCACGGGTGAAAGCCTCAACAGCTATTGCGTGAAAACCTTGGTCAAGGTGTGAATTGAAAATGCAAAGATCAGTCACGCCCGGATAAGTCCAAGGTTTGACGGAGAAGTAGTGGGCGCCGGTGTGCTTGCCCTGCAGCGACGGGTTGGTTAGTTTCTGTAAACCGTGAAAAAGACCGGCCGACCAATAATTCCTCGCAAAACGATTTATCGGCTTTCGATTTACCTGCGTTGTCTCGCCCGGTTGCGTGAAAACAGCATCGTGACCGTTTCGAGTGAAGCACTGGCGAAAGCGGCGGGGGTCAAGTCCACCCAACTGCGGAAGGACCTGGCGTATTTTGGCACGTTTGGGACGCGCGGGTTGGGTTACGATGTGGGGGAACTGGCGCGGATGATCGCGGATGAACTGGGCACGTCGCGTCTTCAACCGGTGATTTTGGTGGGCGTCGGCAATCTTGGGCTGGCCTTGCTGTCGTACCGCGGGTTCGAGAAAGAGGGCTTTGAAATCGTGGCGGCCTTTGATCTGGAGCCGCAGCGGCCACGCGGCAAAAAAGTTCACGTCACGGTCGCTGGGTTAAAGGCATTGCCGGCGTTCATCCGGGAACACCGGGTGCGGATGGCGATTCTCACCGTGCCCGCCGAAGCCGCGCAGGCGGTGGCAAACGAGCTGATCGCGTGCGGCGTGATGGGCATTCTGAATTTTTCCCCGATCGTGCTGCACGTGCCCGAGGAGGTCATGGTCAACAATGTGAATCTCGCCATCGAATTGGAAAATCTGAGTTACTTCATCCAGGAATAAAGGTCCGGCCTTGGGTGGATTAGTGAAATTGTTCCCTTGAAGTCGCGGGCGCAGATTGAAATGATGGAGTCACGATGAATCGTCAGGAATTGCTGGATCTCTACTACCTGGAAGCGCGCGCCAAACTCATTGATGTGGCGGCGTTTTTGGACCGGCTCGAACGCGCGGAAGGAGCGCCGGATTTTCGGTTGACTGCTTTCACGCAGGCCTTGACCCAGCTTGATCTTGCCCAAGGCTCACGGGTCGAACGGGTGCTGGCGAGCCTGAGCGATCCGACCACCGAACCCATTCCTGCCGCCACCACCAAAGCCGCGTGCGGGGCGTGGCCCGGTAAGAGCTGTTTTTGAACTTGCACGGCCTGACGCTAGATCCATCAACTTCTCAACCAACAACTAACTTGCGCTACATCGAACCTCACGCACACATGGTCAGCCGGGTGACCGATGATTACCGGGCGATGACTCTGGCGGGCTGCGCGGCGGTCTGCGAACCGGCGTTTTGGGCAGGATTTGATCGTAGCGCGGCGGCGGGCTTTTACGATTACTTCCGCCAGTTGACCGAGCATGAGCCGCAGCGTGCCGCTAAATTCGGCCTACCGCATTTTTCCTGGCTCTGCATCAACCCGAAAGAGTCGGAGGACGTCAACCTTGCGCGTGAAGTCATCGCGCTTATTCCGCAATTCCTCGATCGCTCCAATGTGCTTGGCATCGGTGAGATCGGGCTAAACAAAAATTCGCGCAACGAACTTCAGGTGCTCGAAATGCATGTGGACCTGGCGGCGCGACACAAGCAGCTCATCCTCGTTCACACCCCACACCTCGAGGACAAACTCAAGGGTACACGCCTCATTCTGGATGTCCTGCGCGCCGACGCCCGCATCCGGCCGGAGCGTTGCCTGATTGATCACGTCGAGGAACACACGGTGAAAATGGTTTTGGACGCGGGATTCTGGGGCGGCATGACGCTGTATCCGGAAACGAAATGCACCGCCGCGCGGGCCGTGGACATGATCGAGCAATACAGCGGTGAGCGCTTGTGGAT
>JANYBF010000230.1 GCA_025360895.1 Verrucomicrobiota bacterium | reverse complement strand
GGAATTCCGCGCGCAATGAAATCTTCCAGCTCGGAAACATCACTCAGCCGCGTGGTGTAAGCGCGCATCCCCCGAAATGAACCGGCGTAAGCCGTGTTGAAAACCCAATTGCCGGTGCCGCCCCATTGCGGATCGTAAACGCCCTTCACCACTTCCGGCACGCCCGCATCCAATCCGGGGCGATCAAGGCGTTGACTCCAATACGCGAGCAACATGGAAACGGTGGTGGGACTGCAAAGCACTATGCCATTTTCGTAAGCCATCTGCGAGCGCTCCGGCACGTCGATCAACCTGCCCCACGCCGCGCGATTCGGCGGCAACGGCGCAGGCGTGGCTTTGCGATCGAGCAGTGAAAGGCTCAGGAATTTCAGCTTCGCTGGATTTCTTCCGCCGCTGAGCGTGACGCGCAACTGAACGCGCTCCGCCGGCTCCTTCAGCACGAGCGTGTCGGTATTTACTTTGCCGTCGGCGTCCTGTTGGCCGCGTACGCTTTCGCGCGAGTGCTTCGCTGCATCCGTGGCCCACAGCCCCATCGTGAACCATTTCGAAGTGTGATCGGAATAAATCGCCCGCACTTCAAGCTTCAGACCCGCGCCGGCAGACACTCCGGCGTTCCACGAGGCAATGAGTTCATCCCACTGGATGCTCGTGCAGATTTCGGGCGAAGTGAGAACGATTGCGCCCGTGGTCGCTTCCCGCGCTTTGACAAAGGAGGAAAATGATTTGAACGGGATGAATTGAATCCCGCGGGCGTCGATCGAAGCGCTGGATGATTTCATGACGGTAAAGAAAACGAGATTCAGCGCGAGGGCGGCGGTCAGGCGCAAGTTGGTCATCGCTGGACGGAAGATGCGGTTTCCCACACTCGACGGCCAGTGGAAACTAACTCCGCTCAGCCGATGCGTCCGAGTGCGAGGGCCCAAGTCCAGATCACCAAGGTTGTGAAGATCAAGCCTGCCAGAAGATTAATGCGGGCGGCGGGCGGCGGCGGTGAAACGAGCGCCAGCAAAGCACCGATGGCGATTCCGGCCACAAATCCGCCGAGATGGGCAATCGTGTCCGTGCCCGGCGACAGGCCCAGCAAGGCGAACAGCATCACGCCCCCGGCCAGTCCGGCGAGGATCATCCTGATAGTGCCGGAAGTGTTCCGCAGGTGCGCGATGGAGTGGACGGCCACCATACCCAGGGCGCCCATCACCACCCCGGAAGCACCCAAGCCGTGCATGGATTTCCCGTGAAGGGCCAACGACGCAAGATTGCCAACGACGCCGGCCAGAAAGGCACCGAGCAAGCCCAACCCCGTGCCGTAGCAACCCGCCGCGAAGCCCAGCAGAATAAATCCAAACAGTGCGTTGGTCGCGAGATGCATGACATCCGCGTGCAGCAACGTTGCCGTGAACAACCGCCACCATTGCCCACCGGCGAAGGCGGAGCCATCCAGGATGCCAACCTCGCGAAAACCAGCCCGGCTGGTGCTCAGCCAATAAAAGACAACGGTTAAGGCCACCCACGCGAATCCCACGCCATCAAAGATCGCACCGTTACTGGAAATGGTTCCGCGCCACCGCCAGCGGCGGTTGTCCCGTCGGTAAAGCCGGATGGCATTGAGCGCCGCCGCGTGGTCTGACTCCGCCACCATGAGTCCCCAAGCGGTTTCGTCCGGATCACCAATCGCATGTTCGATGCCTTGGCTTGCCAGAACGAGACTCCAATCCATGGCCTGCCCGCGCGACCGGGCCGGAATGCGTGTGATCAGCGGCGCGGCCGAGGGCGATGGTTCAGGGTGCATGGGCACAGTGGGGTGAATTTTGCACATGGGGCAAAACTGTCCAGCAATACATCGGCGACCGGTCGCTTCCGGGCGGGAATATGTGGAACTACTTTTGCTTATTTACGGATCAGAAGCAGAGTGGTGCAACGCAGCGAAGACCATGAAAATGATTCAACCCAACTGCCGGGTGCAGTTCGCCGCCGAAGACATTGACTTCATCCTGTCCGTGCTCGGCACGAAGATCGGGAACACGGACGGCTTGGTCCGTCTGCTCACCGACGAGGAGTCGCGCGATCAAATCCTCGATGATCCAGCCCTGTTGCACGCGTTGCTCGAACGCGGCGGTTGCCTGCGCGTTTCCACCCACTTCTATTTCTACATCCTCGTCCGGCAGGTTTTTCTTCGTTCCGACTTGAAAGACCGCGCGGTGGCCGATTATGTGGCCGAGTTGCTGGCGGAATTCGCCCGCACGGAGCAAACGCGGTGCGTCGT
>JANYBF010000131.1 GCA_025360895.1 Verrucomicrobiota bacterium | reverse complement strand
CTTGTTGACACGGAAGGAAGCCTGAAATAGAACCTCATTATGACTTCCCTGATAGACCGCAACTTGCTCTCGAATCACTGTTAGGCGTCATTCACGTCCACTATGCCAACCAAGCCTAAAAAGCAGAAGCGGCGTGCGAAGCCCGCGAAGAAAATCTACACCTACAAGGTGATTTGCTCATTCAACGTCCAATTTTCTTTCACCGAATCCGAAGTGGAGCCAGACCCCGGAGGCGCCAAAGGAGATTTCAACCCAACCGACAAAGCGCTCCGCGCTTTGAAGGAGGAGCTACGTGACACACTCGGCTACAACTACGCCGTCTCCGAAGTCGAGGCATACGCGGAGTCGAATGAACTCCTTGGAGTCACCAAGGTATAACTCACCAACACCACCGAACCCTATGGCCAAGAAACCTGCTCCCAAGACCTACACCCCAAAACGCACATTTTCTTTACGCCGCGACTCCTCAGTTGGCAGCGCCACCCGCGAGATTGAGCGCGTCTTTGGCTTACCAGAGGGCTGCGTCAGTCTCCACCTTCCCAGCGGACGCCGCGCTCGTTCCGACAAGAGCATCGGCGCGTTACTTTCAGAGTTCTAGTTCCACATCTCCACCGAGTCCAAATGACGCCTCCTGAGAAACTACGCACGCAAGTCCTTGGTTTTCATGGATTGGGCAGGAGTTGGTAGTTGAGATCGGCGGCCATGTCGTGGAGGCGGGCCAGCTTCTTTTTCTTTACCTTGGCTTCCGCCGCCGCGAAGACGGCCGGGTTGAACGCCTCTTTGTATCGGATCCTGTGCCACAAGATGCGCGCCAGTTTATGCGCCATGGCCGCAATGGCTTTGGGTGCGCCCAGCCGCGCCTTCCACCGGCGGTATAAATCACCAAAGTAGTTCTTCGCCTGCCACAGGCTTTGCGCCGCCAGGCGCAACGCTTCGGCCACACGGCTCTTCACATCCCGGGTTCTCACGCTGTAAATCCTCCCGCCGGTGATCCGGTTGTCGGGACCCAAACCCAGGTAACTCATCAACTACGGCGCACTCGCAAACCGGTGCAGATCGCCCAACTCCACCACCAGATTCCCCCGGTCAACCACGCCACCCCGCGTAAACGGGTTTCCGGGTTTGCGGCTCGACAGCTCTTGGGTCACGGAGTATGTAGGGCTTCATGGTGTTGGCTCTTTCGGTCATCATGCTTGTCTGGGGCGTGAGTCCCACCACTTGTGGCTCGGCGTTCCGATTCCCTTCGGCTCGCAACCCACGCTCATCCCGGAGAGCAGACACCGCTTCCGCTCTGAGCGAAAGCCATACTGACTAGGCCGCACTACGCATATGGACACAATTGCCACTGGAACTCGTGTTCGATTTTCGGGTGGTTACAACGTGGAGCCGATTTACTTGGGCGGACGTAGTGAGCTTGTGGGCAGTATTGTTCGATTCATTCCCGGCGGAGCAGCACAGCCCGCTGCCGTCGTGAAGTTCGACGCGCCGGTGACTGCTGATGGCGCGACAGCAGAGTTCGCGGTTTTGCAGTTGCGCTATGCCGTTGCGCCTGGCTGTCCCGTGTGCAGCCGTCGGTAACAGAGCCAACTTGCTCCGGCAAACTGAGGTGCTGTAGGGAGAGGATGTGAATATTGCCTCCACGGAAGACCGATTTTTCTTGGTAATCGCCCCGGCGATGGGCGAAATAAGGTCAACCTGGTTTTCGACGTGAGCGCCTACGGGGAGATGGAGACTCGATAAAATTGGCTGGTCCCGCTGATGACATCCGTGACCGTGATGCTGGCCGCAGTGGCAGGCGGCGGAATATTGGTGAAGACGCTCCAGCCCGGGCCGCCCAGCGTTCCACTCGTCAGCACCGAGTTGGTCAAGCCGACTACCGGAGTGAAGGTAAAGAGAAAGTTATTTCCAGCCCGGGCTGGCGCTGACAAGGCCGGGGCGGACGGAAAGCTCACCGTGAGTTGCGCGTTCGAACTCGTGAGGCTGCCCGCCGAGTTGGTGACGACCACGCTGTAGCTTCCCGCGTCGGTACTGCTGACATTGGCCAATGCCAGGCTGGCGTTGGTGGCGAAGGCGGAAATAACCGTATTGTTCTTCCGCCATTGGTAGCTCAGCGGCGCGGTGCCGCCAGCTGCGACTATGAATGTGGACGGGAGGCCTGCGGTGACAGTGCGATTGGTGGGTTGGACGGAAATGGTGGGCGCAACGGTGCCGCTCCCAAAAATCAACGCTGCGGGGGAACTGGACACCAAGCCGGCCGCGCCGGCCACGCGGACGAGGTAGTTGCCCGCGTTGACGGCAAACGAGCCACTGGCAGTATTGGTGCTCGCTTTGAAGCTGTATGTGGCGTTGGTCGCACTTTGAATGTGATTGTAGATATTGGTGTCCCCCTTGAACCACTGGTACGCCAATGGCCCGCTGCCCGTCGCGACAACGCTGAAGGAAACGGTTTGGCCGTTCGTGGCGGTAACTTTTGTCGGGTTCGTGGTAAGAACCACCGGAGTAGACGTTGGGTAGATCGTCAGGCGAAGCGAACCCGTGACGGGCACCCCGCTTTGGTAGCTTGGATTCGAGGCCGCGAGATTGATGATAAAGTTGGTCATGGTGGCTGTGGGAGTGCCGCTGATGACGCCCCACTCGGCAGTCGGCGAACTCGTAATATGCGACACGGTGTAGTTGGTAAAACCCGTCGGCAAGGGGGCCGCTGCGACAATTGAGCCTCCGTCCGTGCCGACCGTGCCGCCGAGCGTAATGAAGTACGTGAATGGCACGCCCACCGTGCCAACGGCGGTGCCCGGCGAATCAAAATAAACCTGGCTGCCACCGGAAACCGCATCGAATGCACCGAAGGTAGCGGTGGCCCCGAGGGTCCAACGGAAGATGATGGCCAGAGTAGAGCAAAACGCCGGGCTGGTAGGCACTGTGCGGCACATAGGTAGAAGTTGGAGCGCAGCGGCGAGCAACAAGGCGGGAATGCGAATAATTTTCATTTTGAGTATGGGGTTCGAGGTTTGGACAGAAACATTTCAATTGCACCCGCAGCCACCGCCTCCGACGCCGCCGCCCCCGTTGGCTGCCTCGCGGGAGAACCAGATGTGCTGCATTTGGGAGAGGCGGATCGGATTGCGATCGGCCCGCATGGTGTAGTCGGCCAGCGTCTCGCGTTGCCACGGCTTGACGTTGGCGCAACCGCTGGTCAGGATCAGCGCGGCACTGGCCATAAGTTTAAAGCGACTGATTTTCATGGTTTGCTTTTCAAGAGAGATTCGATTTCCTCGATATATTGCTTCTTGGTTTTCTCGCCATTGAAACCGCTGTGGGTGAACTGCACCACGCCTTCCCCGTCGAGCAGGAAGGAAGTGGGCATCGCCTCGGCGCCGACCGCTTCGACGAGCTTATGTTCAGCGTCGCGGACAATGGCGAAGCTGACGGGGTGCTTCTTTAAGAACTTTTCCAGAGCCGAGGGCTTTGTATCCACACTCACCGCGAGGATAACGAGGTGATCCTTGTATTTGAGCTGCAGCGCCTCCATTGCCGGGAAAGACTCCGCGCATGGACCACACCAGGACGCCCAAAAATCCACGAGGACAATCTTCCCTTTCATGGCGGCGGGCAAGTTTCCCTCGAACTTGAACTTCCCCAACTCGGGAAACCGCTCCCCAACTTTCAGGGCGGTTTGAGCTTGCAGAACTACGCCCGTTATCAGGGCAAATGGCACGGCCAGAGCGAACAGCTTAGTTTTGAAGTGCGGCATAATCATAAAAGCGTTTGGAATGGAGGCGGGGCCCGTCGGTGCTGATGGCGGCCGCGGCGCCGGGGTGAGTTTCGATGAGTTGCAAACCTTCCTTTGGCCCGAGGATCAGCGCGGTCGTGGCGAGAATGCCCGCGATGGTGCAACTCGGAGCAATGACCGAGACGGCGTGACAGCCGTTGTCCACCGGATAACCCGTGCGAGGGTCAAGAATGTGGCCAAAGCGACGGCCGTTGAGTTGAAAATTGCGGACATAATCGCCGGACGTGGCGACAGCATGGTCGCTCACCGCGACGCCGGCCCAGCATTGGCCGGGGCGATTGGCATCCTCGAGTCCGATCCACCAATGTTTCTTGTCCGGGGCGTGACCATGCACACGGACATCATGCCCGAAATCTACAAGCACATTCGGGATGCCTCGTGCAAGCGCCAGGTTGACAACCTGATCCACGGCGTACTCCTTGCCGATGCCCCCCAAGTCCAGACACATGCCCGCGCGCGGGAGGAAAATTCCGCCGGGCCGGCGGCGCACTTTGTTCCACCCAACCAGCTCCCGGGCTGCGCGGACGGCGGCTTCGTCCGGGGCGACCGGAGGTTGTGCTTTCCAATTCCAAAGCTTGATGAGGGGCAAGGCGGTGGGGTCGAAGGCGCCGCGTGTGAAGAAGGCCAGTTCGTGGCAAAGGGTGAACAACCGTTCCGTTTCGGCGTCGATTTCCACCCAATGCTCTCCGGCGGCGGCGTTAATGCGGCCAATCACGCTGTCGGGAATGAAGCGTGAATAGCGCGCTTCAAATTCGGCGACCCACCTGACGACTTCGCGGAGAAACTCTTGCACCGTCGAGGTGGAAGCCCCGTGGAGGTGGACACGGCACTCGGTGCTCATCGCCCGGAAGGTTAGCCGGTGCAGACCACCATCCACCGTCACCCGTGCGGAATCGGTCACGCGTGCAAGCACCTGCTGGCTGGAAGTTGGCGTGGTCAAAACCATATTTGGAATCCGACGGTGCCGATGTTGGCCTTGGGATAGGCGCTGGCCGATGTGATGTCGTCGCGCCCGTACATCGCATAACGACTATACCCCACGTTGAGATGCAGCCAGTCCTTGATGATGACCACCGCTTGCAGGCCGTACGTGGAGGTGATCATGTGCGACAGGCGGTAATCGGCGGAGTAATACGTTGGCCGCGCCGGATCGGGCGTAAGCGCGGAAAAGCCGGCCACACCTTCCGGGAAATAGAAATAAGCCGCCGACTGTTCGTAAAAACGGAACGCGGGTTCGAGAATGAAATGATCCCCCAGTTTCTGATACCAGGTCAACCCGGCAGTTTGGGCAAAAATGTCGTACGAATCGTGATAAAAACGATAGGTTAATTCCGCGCTACCGTTCACGCGGTCGAAGAAATGGGTGAGCGTGGTCTGGAACACCTCTTTGGTGCGTTCAGTGGGCCGGGCTTCTGGTCCCCCGATATAAAAATTCGGGCCGAATGCCAGCCAACCCCGGAACAACACCTGCCGATAAGGGTCATTGAGGTAACCAGATTCGCGGCCATACGTAAAATCAGCCGTGAGCACGGTCTTGGGATCCAGCAACTGGGAAATGCCGACAATCCCCTCAGTACTGTCCTTGTCCTGCCAGGTTCGTGGAATATTTGGATCCGCATGAAAAAAATCGAGGACTTGGTCGAAATTGTGCGCCACCCCGAGACGAAGCGTCGTATTCTTGCTGTTGAAATCAATCGCGTCGTTCAATGAGATTCCGATGGACTGATAATCACTTTCCGTGCTGTAGGCTATTTGCGGCGAGAGCAAATGCCGGCCCCAGCGACAATCGAACGCAAGATTCCCCGCGTACCGGGTCTCATGCATGGGTGCCAACGGAACCTCTTGGGAACCTGGCTTGGGCGGCAGGCCAGTGGGTGTGGCACCCGAAATACCATCGTAGACAAACTCACCTTTCGCGTCCACGGCCTCGGTGATTTTTTTCTCGAAATATAGCGTGTGAGTTTCGACCTGGATCCGCCCATCTTCCTCTTTATAAAACTCAAAGCCGTAATCGACGTGATCCCCGGCATGCCCCCATTGGGATTGCAACGCATAAGCCCCGAGTGCGGCAAATAGTCGAAAACGGTTTGTCAGCGACCATCCACCAGCGAAATTCAACGCTGTTCCTGGATCCTTGGGCTGAAGGATCGGTGGTTTGGAATAAGGTTGGATTCGAGTCATGCTGGGTGAGCATCACGCGCTCGCTTTTTCCTAGCCGGGAACCGACCGCTCGTCAAACTGAATACGGAGGTTTCTGTTGGGAGCTCACCTCGGTTCAATGAACCGCCTGACGTCGAATCTATTCGCGCCAGTGTTACGGTTTGCGGTGATGGCCGGTCGATGAACCATTCCCGCCGCGATGATTCGGCAAATCCCAAAACCACCGGAATGGGTGACTCTGCTCGGAGGTGTCACACCGAAAGTGGTGGTGATGGCCGGAAGGCCACACCGTCGTCACCACCAACTCCGAGTAATCTGGCCCCCCAGCCTTCCTGCGGGTCAGCCAAAATTTCGACGACCAGAATCCCGTTGGTGATCACGGTAGGATTCAAGGGGAATTCGTAAAGCAGCCATCCATCGTTTGAATTGTCGAAAGCGCCCGGCACTTCAATGCCGTTCACCAAGGGAAACGCTGATTTAATCCTAAGGCTACTCGCACTTTTGGACGATTCGGAACCGAACCAGCGACTCATGGCCGCTGAGGTATGCCGAGAGTTGGGAGATTTCGCCCGTGCCTCGGTGCTGCTTGAATTCCAATTCCCGAAGGACTAAAGCCATGCCATCTCTACAATCAAGAAACTCAATGAGCAGAAGGATGTTACCGTGCGCCAAGTAGCCTAATCGCCAAAGGATTGAAAGGACCGGCGCGTCATTTCAATCCGTGGTTGAACCCGCCCGGGAAAGTTTTTGAAATCGTCCCTCCTGCCTTTTGCTTTTCGTGCTGGTCCTGGATCCAACCCCGCGCCGCTCGCCCTCACCGCGACCGTTCCGGCGCTACACGTCACCGGTCGGCCCGCCCGCGTTGCTAAGCCTGAGGGGTTAATTGGCCTTCAGTTCAGAGGGGCCGGCCTCAATGATCTTCGGTGCCGACCGGAGGCTCGACTTGTGAGTGTCCACCTTCAGTTTTTTTGACCACGTCGTAATAGATCAAGGTTGGTTCTTCGCCACCAGGAGAGCAGCAGACTTTTAATCCGAATTGCTTCGCGCCCTTGGCGGTCATCGTCAGGTCCAGTTCGAGACTTTGTCCGGCAAGGCCTTCCAGGGCCAGAGCGGTGGCGGCCTTGACCTTGGGGTTTGCCTGTTTCCTTCCGTTGTAGCGCAACCGTTCGATTTCCTCCGGCGGGTTCATTCGCAACCGGCCGTCCGGACCGAGCGAGAACACGCGCGGCAGGCTCATGGTGCCGGACCACCCAAAGTGGCCCCGCGTTTTGAATCCGGGTGCGTCAAAGATCCACGCCCACCTGATCCGCCGGCCTTTGTCGTCCAGCAGGCTTTCCGGCGCGAAATAGGAGTGGGCCATCCAGCGCTGTGAAACAGAGGCGGCCGCTTTATTTCAGCGAATGAACGGTGTTTTGAATTTGCCGGTTGATGGGGCTGCCATCGGCGCCCCGGAGGGAGCATTTGATCTCCATGCACCAGGTGGGTCGTAGCCCGGGGATTTCGAGCGCAACGGTTTTGCCGTCGGGCAACAGCCGGGCGCTTTTCACCTGGAGCGTTTTCTCATTGATGCGCGGCGAGCCGTAGTTTTCCGTTCGCTTGAGTCCCCACGTTGCCACGGCGTAGCTCTTCGCGTCTTGCGCGGTCGTGGCTTCCAAAGCATCGGTGAAGGTCAACTGTATCCCCTCGGAAGTTGCGTGGATTCCCAC
>JANYBF010000104.1 GCA_025360895.1 Verrucomicrobiota bacterium | reverse complement strand
CAGTCCGGTAACTCCCGCCGCCATGTCTAGGTGGCCAACATTGGCCTTGGCCGAGCCCAGCGCGCAAAACCCTTTCCGCCCTGTCGTCCGACGAAATGCCTGCGTCAAGGCTGCCACTTCGATCGGGTCGCCCAAAGGGGTGCCCGTTCCGTGCGCCTCAACATAACTGATGCTTTCAGCAGTCACGCCGGCATTAGCGTGCGCCATGGCGATGACTTCCGCCTGCCCTTCCACCCCGGGCGCCGCATATCCTGCTCGCGCCGCGCCGTCATTATTGATCGCCGCCCCAAGAATCACCGCTTGGATGGAATCGCCGTCCGCCACCGCATCCGCCAGACGCTTCAATACCACAATACCGGCACCACTGCCGAAAACAGTACCACTGGCTTCGGCGTCAAAACTCCGGCAGGTGCCGTCACGGGAAACCATGCCATCAGTCTGATACAGGTAATCACGCCGTTGGGGGAACGTGATCGATACGCCCCCTGCCAGTGCAATGTCACATTGGTAGGTCAGCAGGCTGTAATACGCCTGGACAATTGCAACCAACGACGTCGAGCAGGCCGTCTGCACTGTGACACAGGGGCCGCGTAAATTCAGCTTGTGAGCCACCCGCGTCGTTAGAAAATCCTTGTCGTTGCCAAACAAGGTGTCGTATGAGCCGCCAGGGTAGGCCGCCGCAAAAGCCGGGGCGAAGCCGGGCTTGGACGCCAGATTATAGAGGAGGTACGTGTTGAGACTCAACCCCGCGTAAAGCCCGATCAAGCCGGGAAAACTTTCGGCGTCGTAGCCTGCGGATTCCAAGGCCTCCCAGGCGCATTCCAAGAAGATGCGGTGCTGCGGATCCATCAACTCGGCCTGCTTTGGGTAAATGCCGAAAAAGGCCGCATCAAACAGGTCCTCGCCTTCGATCACCGAACGCGCACGCACATAACTGGCGGCATTCGCAGGATCTCCGGCAGCTTGGCAATGTTCCAACTCATCAAGTCGGAATGTCGAGATTGCCCCAACGCCCTCGATCAAGTTCTGCCAGAAACCTTGCAACGTCGCGGCACCCGGCAGCCGGGCAGCCATACCGACGACCGCAACGGCATTTGGATTGATCTCTCGATTTGTGCTCATCTGGGATCAGCGTCTATCCGTGGTTTCCGGAAATGGTTTAAGGCTCGGCGCTGAGCCGTTCCACGCTTGTTTTGGCTTATTGCAACAGGTATGCCAGCCAGCGGGCGCTTGTCAGCCAAGTGCTGAGCAAGACTCCGAACGGAAGGGAATTGGAACAAGTCAGTCAGGAGGATTTCGATACCGTGTTCGCGGCTGAGGCGTTCATGCAATCGAGTGACCTGTAAGGAATTACCCCCCGCGTCAAAAAACGAGACACTCAGTCCGGCGTCTCGCCCACCCATAATATTTCGCCACGCTTCGCTGATGACACGCTCCAATTCCGAGTTTGGTTGCTCCGCAGCGACGCCCCGGTTTTGGAATGAGGGATCAAGCAACGCCGCTCGATCCACCTTGCCATTTGGGTTCAGCGGTAGTTGTTCCAGAAAAACCCACGCGCCCGGCCACATGTGTTCCGGTAGCCGGCTGCGCAGGTGGGTTGACAACTCCATCTCCCCGGTCAAAGCCGTGGCTTTCCGCACGACGTAGGCTGCCAAAAAAACCTGACCTGTGCTGTCAGTAATTACCTTCACCGCGCAGTCCCGCACTTCTTGGTGCATGCGGATGGCTGACTCAATCTCGCCCAGTTCGATTCTAAATCCGCGCAACTTCACCTGGCCGTCCCGGCGGCCAAGAAATTCAAGGATCCCGTCATCTCGAACCCGGACACGGTCGCCAGTACGATAATACAGCGAGTTGGACGCATCGGTCGCCGGACCAGTGATAAATTTTTCCGCGGTAAGTTCCGGACGATTCCAATACCCAAGGGCCACGCCTTCGCCACCCGCCAGCAACTCTCCCTCCTCACCGGGCTCGACGTCTTGCAGTTGATCACCCACCACCCTTACACGCGTACCGCGGATTGGCCGTCCGATCGGCACGCCACGAGAAAAACATTCGCCTCGGCGGATTCGATGGCAGCAGGTAAACGTGGTGTTCTCGGTGGGGCCGTACCCGTTGATCAATTGCGTATTTTCAAGCACCGCCAGCGCTTTCTCCACATGCGCCACCGACAGTGCCTCGCCCCCAATCAGCAACTGCTTCACCGGCCGCAAGTCCTCGAGACGTTCGTCCACCATCAAGTTGAACAAGCCTCCCGTCAGCCAGAGGATTGTCACGCCTTCCCGACGGATCGCCTCTCCGATCTCAGCCAACGAAACGTGGCCCGGCGGCATCATCGCGA
>JANYBF010000227.1 GCA_025360895.1 Verrucomicrobiota bacterium | reverse complement strand
TCCGCTGTATCGCGGCGTGGCGGATGGCAGCTACGTTTATTTCGTCCACAGCTTTTATCCGCAACCGACCGATGCTAACATCGTCGCAACGCGGACGAATTACGGCGAAGAATTTGCGTCTTCCGTCTGGAAGGACAACGTCTTCGCCACTCAGTTTCATCCGGAGAAGAGCCAGGGAGTGGGATTGCAGTTGTTGAAAAATTTTACGGAACTGGCCAAAGAGGTGTAGCCCCGTATTTCACCTGATAGCCAAAGGTTGTCCGATCTTGCATTTTATTTGCTGGTATCGCAATTTACACCCAGCCGTTTAGCTACAAACTTAAACTAAAATAGATTATGCCATTTGAACTGCCCGCCCTGCCCTACGACAAAGCCGCGCTCGAACCCCACATTGACGCGCTCACCATGGAAATTCACCACGACCGCCATCACAAGGCCTACGTGGACAACCTGAACAAAGCCATCGCCGGCAACGCCGCGCTCGAAGCCAAAAGCCTCGAACAAATCATCCGCGACCTGAGCGTCGTGCCCGACGCCATTCGCGGCCCGGTACGCAACAACGGCGGCGGTCATTGGAATCACTCCTTTTTCTGGAAGCTCATGGGCCCGAACGCGGGCGGCGCACCAACCGGCAAACTTGGAGACGACATCAAGGCCGCCTTTGGTTCGTTCGCGGACTTTCAGGCAAAGTTTGAAGCCGCCGGCATTGGCCGGTTCGGCAGCGGCTGGGCCTGGCTTGTTTCCAACAACGGCAAGCTCGAAATCGTTTCCACGCCCAACCAGGACAATCCGCTCATGGGCAAAGCCGTCGCCGGTTGCGAAGGCAAGCCCGTCCTTGCCGTGGACGTCTGGGAACACGCTTACTACCTCAAATACCAGAACAAGCGTGCCGATTACCTCAAGGCGTTCTGGCATGTGGTGAACTGGAACGAAGTCGCGAAGAATTACTGAGCGACGAACCAGATTTATTTTTGGAGATTCAACACGCGCTGACGGAAACGTCAGCGCGTGTTTCGTTTGGAGTGCGGTGGCAAGCGTAGCGCGACTGCGGGAAATTTCACAAGGGGCCGGGCCGGCTGCCGAAAATCCAGTCGAGAATTCGTTGCCCGGCAAATAACCACACGACCGCCGCCGCCGCAATGTAAGGGCCATACGGCAGACGCGAGGACCATTCGCGTTTACCCAGCACAATGAGCGTGATACCCACGACCGAGCCGATCAGGGAACTGAACATCAGGGAAAAAATCGTCGCCTGCCACCCGAGGAACGCGCCGATGGCCGCCATGAACTTTACGTCCCCGAGGCCCATCGCTTCGCGCGGCAGCACGAGTTCGGATGCCACCACCTCCAGGTGCCAGCATTGTTCGGGATCAAATTGATCCTCGCCAATCTCCAACCGCTTCGCCAGCAACGCCAGGCGCACGGGGACGTCCCGATAGCAGCGATCCACCAGTTCCACCCGGCGCACTTGCATGTGGATGGTATCCGACCGGCGATAGAAAATTTCTTCGTACGGAATGTCCCGATCCGGCAAGTGAACGGCGGATTCGGAAAAAACAATGGTGGTATCCGGAGGTAGTTCAATTTTTTGCCGGCCAAATAGCAGCTTGCCCATCCGCAGAATGAAATACACCAGGCCACCACCGACCCCAATGCCCAGGAGGCTTTTCATCAAACTACCCGCGAGCAATGTTTCCCCGTGCAGGGCGGGCAGCACCAACGACAGGATGAAACCCACGACGATGCCGCCGAGCGTGATCTCGTCCGGGATGATGAAATGCTCGAAGTCAATGAAGGTGGCGGTGATCAAGCCCGCCAGAAAGATAGAATACACCAGTGCGAGCCAGGCCGATTCCCGGCCAAAGGCCAGCCAGCAGCCGAGGAACGCCACGCCGGTCAGGAGTTCCACGAGAAAATAGCGGGGAGAAATCGGGGCCGCGCAATTCTTGCATTTCCCGCGCAACGACAGCCAAGTGATCAACGGCAGATTGAGAAACCAGGGGATTGAATACTTACAATACGGACAATGCGACGACGGCGACACCACACTCAGGCCCAGCGGCATCCGATGAATGCAGACGTTCAGGAAACTCCCGACGATGCTGCCAAAGACAAAAAACACGACCGACCAAAAATGAAATGGCACCCGCGCCCAGACAGCGGGATCAAAAATTGGTTCAATGCCCATATACGTTTTCCATCAAAGCCTGGCGCATAATTTCCACCGGCCCGGGTTGGCCGCTCCAGATTTCCAGCGCCTTCGCGCCCTGATACAACAACATCCCGAGACCATTGGCGGTGCGACAGCCCGCCAGCTTGGCCACCTTGAGCAACGACGTTTCTGCCGGACGGTACACCATATCGTAAACAGCGTGCGTTTTTTCGAGAGAAAACTTCGTTGGATCAAACGGCAACGCGTCCTCCACCTTCAAGCCCAGCGAAGTGGCGTTCAAGACCAGATCTACTTCCGCGCGCGGATACCCGACGCTGACCTTCACGCCAGGACTACGCGTACGGATTTCATCAGCTACGGCGACGGCCTTGGCTTCAGTCCGGTTGATGAGATGCAATTCACTCACACCTTCCGCAGCCAGCTTCAAAGCCGCCACGCGCCCGGCGCCGCCGGCACCGAGCAACAGCACTTTCGCCCCGCGCAATTCCAGGCCCAAGTCTTCGCGCAAAGCGCGCGTGATTGCCTCGGCGTCGGTGTTGAAACCGTGAGCGCGAATAATTCCGTTGCCGGCGGGTTCAAAGCGGATCGTGTTCACCGCCCCCCAAGTTTTAGCCGATTCGTCAAGCACATCCACCATTTCGACCGCGAGCAATTTGTGCGGTACGGTGAGGTTCAAGCCGACAAAGCCCATGCGTTTGGCGCCCGCAATGGCTTCTCGCAAATTCTCCGGCTCGACTTCATACGCGAGGTAGCGCCAGTTAAGTCCAAGCGCCGCGAGGCCTGCGTTCTGCATCGCGGGCGAGGCCGAATGTTTGATGGGATGGCCGAACACCGCGCAGTAGCGCGTGCAGGCGTCAATCGGCTGGCGGAACGGTTCGGACACGCGTGGGTTGTACGGGAAACCGCGCGAAGTTCAAAGTTCAAACTCGTGCGCCATGTGGCGGCGGCACGCCTTACCACTTGCAATCTATCCAAGGCGGATGGACTATTTTTCCGAGCCGTATGATTCCGCAATCTCCAGCGCTGATTGTCCCCGCCAACTTCCGCCGACGGCGGCGAACGGCCTTCACGCTCATCGAATTGCTCGTGGTCATTGCCATCATCGCGATTCTGGCGGCGCTGCTCTTACCGGCACTAAGCAAGGCCAGGGCGCGCGCCCATTCGATCGCTTGCCTGAACAACCTCAAACAACTCTCTACTTGCTGGCATCTCTACGCCCTCGACCACGCGGATTCACTACCACCGAACAATTCCATCGCGCTCATTGGCGGCGGCACCGGAGCCAGCGCCGCCTCGTGGTGCACCAACTTCGTGTATGACGTGGATCCGGCTGGCATTGTTAACGGCCTGCTTTTCCCTTACAATAGTTCCTTGGGCATCTACCACTGTCCGGCCGACCGTTCCACCATCACCACGCCCGCCGGCGTCTCCCTCAGCCAACTCCGCTGGCGTAGCTACAACATGAACCTGTGCATCAACGGCGCCCCCGAACTCGATCCCTATGGTTGGTCCAATCCGAGTTTCAAGAAGCTTACCGAGATTCGGGATCCGAACCCCTCTCAACTTTTCGTCTTTATCGAGGTCCATGAGGACGAAATCTTCGACTGCACCTTCGGGATGCCCGCCCAGCAATACTGGGGTGACGCGCAAGTCTGGTGGGACATTCCGGCCAACCGCCACGCTCAGGGCGCCAATCTTTCCTTTGGCGACGGCCATGCCGAACGCTGGAAGTGGCGCGTGCCCAAAGTCTATCGCGGCAGTCTCCCGCAATCGGTTCCCGCCGCCGAACTGCCGGATTACCGCCGCGTGCAGAGCGGTTACCGGCAGCACTGGTGAGCTGATCCAGTAGGCGTAATTTAAGCCGCGTTGGTTTACCGCCGGACTTTGCAAGTGGCCGTGACGCACCTTGCCACTTGCAATCCATCAACTGCGGATGGACTATTTTTCTGCGGTCATGCGTTTTCAATATCCAGCGCGGTTCGATCCGGTCGCCTTTTGCCCTCCCCGGCCGAAGGCGTTCACGCTCATCGAATTGCTCGTCGTCGTCGCCATTATTGCGATTCTCGCCGCGATGCTCCTGCCCGCCCTCAACAAAGCCAAACTCAAGACGCAGGGGATTTCGTGCATGAACAATCATCGCCAGCTCGCGCTCGCTTGGCGGATGTATTCAGATGACAACCACGACCGGTTGCTCTATGCCAGTGAATCGCTGGACGGGGACAAGCTCTGGACGGCCGATTATGCCTGGGTCACCGGCACCCTGAATCCTTCCGGAACGAGTCCCACCGATTGGGATCCCGATCTGACCATCAAGAAAAGCCCGATGTGGCCGTACTGTGGTAAAAACCTCAGCATTTGGAAATGTCCCGCTGACCGTTCGGGCACGGTAGTCGCCAACGAGTTCAAGCCTCGGGTGCGCAGCATTTCCATGAACATCTTTCTCGGCGGTTGGGGCGGAACGGACGGTAATTGGGGATCCATTTTCAGCGCCTACAAGATTTATCTGAAACAGACCGAACTGCAAAATCCCGGCCCGGCGAACACGTTCGTCTTTCTCGATATGCGGGAGGACAGCATTGACATGGGGAACTTCGCCACGCGCATGGCCGGCTGGCCCGACCAACCCGCGAGCTATGGCTTTTACGACCTGCCCGGCTCGTACCATCACCTGGCCGCTGGTTTTTCATTCGCCGACGGGCACTCGGAAATTCACCGGTGGCGCGACCCACGAACCATGCCGCCTCTGGTTCAGGCTGGGTACGTTAATGACAACTTCTCCTCGCCGAACAACGTGGACGTGCGCTGGCTCCAAGAGCGTTCCACCCGGCCGTTGAATCCTTAACCGTTAACCTTCACGGCAGTCGTGCGCCGATTAGTTGATGATAGAGCGTGCACGCACAATTCATTTTTGAATTTCTTTGTTAAGAAGGACGGGCACAACACGGCAACTCGCCATTGCCTCAGCCCGCAGCGGTTGTTGCTTATCTTCATGGCTCTTCGCTAAAATCGTTGCCAGTCAAAGCTGTGATTTATCTCGACCATAATGCCACGACACCGATCGCGCCAGAAGTCCGCGAAGCGATGATGCCTTATCTCACCGGCGAGTGGGGCAATCCATCCAGCAGCTATAAGTTTGGGTCTAAACTCAAGGGTGTGATTGAAACGGCGCGGGCCCAGGTCGCCGAACTTATTGGAGCTTCCTCACGCGATGTGGTTTTCACCAGTTGCGCGACGGAAAGCAACAACACGGCGATTCATGCCGCGCTCAAGACTGACCCGCAGAAGCGTCACATCATCACTTCTGCTGTCGAACATTCTTCCGTGTTAAATTATTGCATGGCGTTGGAGCAGGAGAATTATCGCGTTACATATTTGCCGGTGGAACGGGACGGGTTGCTCAAAATTGTTGACCTTGAAACCGCGCTTACCGACGACACCGCCATTGTCTCGTTGCTGTGGGCCAATAACGAAACGGACGTTCTGTTTCCCGTTGAAGACATCGCGCGCGTCTGCCAAGCGCGGGGCGTGTTGTTTCATTGCGATGCGGTGCAAGCGGCGGGCAAGGTGCCGATCAATGTTTCAAAGTTGCCGGTGGATTATCTCTCGCTCACGGGCCACAAGTTCAACGCGCCGAAAGGCGTGGGTGCCCTTTACATCCGGCGCAAGTCCCCGTTCACGCCCTATCTCCACGGTGGCCACCAGGAACGCGGTCGGCGTGGTGGCACCGAGAACGTCGCGCTCATAGTTGCTCTGGGCAAAGCCGCTGAATTGGCCCTAAAAAAACTCCCAACCTATGACCGTACCGTTCGACCGTTAAGGGATGCGCTGGAGGAAGGCATCCTTGGCTACCCTCGCCCATCAGATGGGAGAGGGACTGGGGGTGAGGGCATTCTCAACGCGGAGTTGAACGGCCACAAGTCGCAGCGGTTGCCAAACACCTGCAACCTCACTTTCCACGGAATCGAATCGGAGGCGCTGCTGTTGTTGTTGGATCAAGCAGGCGTCTGTGCCTCGTCCGGTTCCGCCTGCCTCGCCGACTCCGACGAACCTTCCCATGTCGTGAAAGCGATGAAGACGGAGTCAGCGGCATCGCGCCAGATGATCCGGTTTTCGTTGGATGGGACGAACACGGCGACAGAGATAAAAAATGTGTTGAGCAAAGTCCAAGGCACGGTGAAGCTGCTGCGCGGATAAAACCGAGATGAAACTCCCCGCGAACACCGTGATCGTCCGCGAAAAGGTGACGCGCTACCTGCTCGTGCCGCAGGCGCGTGGCGACAAGTCGGGGTTTCTGGAACGGGCCGGTTACACGCAGGGAGACGCCGACCAATTGCTGCTGGACTTGCGCCTGCAACTGATGCTGGACGCCGGGCCCACCAAAACCGACAAGTTCGGCCAATACTACGAGATTCGGGCCTATTTGACCGGGCCAAACAGAGCGACTCTGGCGGTACGCACGATTTGGATGACCGAACACTTGTCGGGCGTCACCAAGTTTGTTACACTGCTGCCAGACAAACGAAGAACGTGATGAAGTTTGAACTATACACAGACATGGTGCTCACGCGCGACCTGCCCGCCGAACGGCTGAAGCGCGGCGACATCGTCAAGCTGGTGGAACACCACGTCGCCCGCGACGGCGAGGACGGCTACAGTGCCGAAGTGTTCAACGCTCTCGGTGAAACTCTCACTGTTATCACCGTGGCCGAATCGGCACTTGAACCGCTCCGGGAAGATGAAGTGTGCTGCGTGCGCGCGTTGGGATAGTAACTGCTCCCGGCCTGTTCACTTCCCGCTATCTTTCCAAAACTGGCGCGTCATTCCGGTTTGTAGTTTGCCTTGCAAGCGCAAGGCGGCTTCCGCCTTCTTGAACTTCTGGTGAGCAAGGCCGACAAAGCCACACAGGATCAATAGTCGTTAAACACCTTCAAACTGATTCGTTCGATGCCAAACCAAGTGAATCGGGTCTGGCCAGAGTTTCGTATCGGAGGGAAGAAGAATTTTGTGGCCTTCAAACGATTTCAAAAGCAAAGCCTCAGTCCCAGATTCGGAAAACTTTGTCGAAGCTACGCGCACGCGGTAGTCGTCACCGAGCGTCCATAGTCCGATGTCGAAAAGCCAATGCGCGTTCTTACAGAGCGCAATGCCGTTGCGTGGGTCGTTGTTTCTGCTGTCAGCGAAACGATGGATGTGAGCGGCGTCAACGATGCTACCACTCGTGATTGTCACAAGACGATAACCAGTAAGAGCGCATGTGTAATTGTAAGCTGGAATGACCGTGAGTCGAAATCTCGCCTCTCGGCCTTGCTCAACCGCAGCCAATCGCTCGACCGCTTCGGACTCGCGAAGCACCTGCGCTTCGAAAGGAACAGGGATACCCATCAAGGCACACAGCGCTACCTGTTCGTCGCTTGAGAAGTATTTTCCAAGCGCTAAACGCCAGGCTTGGTTTCTGAAGTCTTGCTCTTGGATACATTTCAGGAAGGAACTATCGAGCTTGGCGAAGGCTGTGAGTTTTTTGTCTGGCGATGGTTTTCCTTCTTCTGTGAGCGCCGTCCAGAAACCGCCCGATTTCAAGTGATGGAACGGCATCCGAATTTCTGGCCGCTGTGTTCGACGCGAGGCAACAACTGTCCAGTAAGCGCAGAACCGAAATGCCAGTTCGCCGGTGAGAGCTAAAATCTCCTGCTCCAGAAATCCTTCCTCCACCAAATCTAAAACGACAAGGAGCAGTAGCGGTTTATGCGGAGCGGGATCGCCCCGGGCTTTGTCCACCTTCAGCGTGGCGATTTGTTTGAGCCAGTACGCTTTGATGTCCACAATTGTCAGTTACGTTGTGCTGTTTCCTCCTGAAGCTTGAGCAGACGTTTTAGGAGTTCGCGGCGACCTTCGATTTTGAGCGGACCAGGACCGTCGGCCCCATTCTTCCGCTTCATATCACGGTAGCCGTTAGCGGGGTCACGGAACTCGATGAGAGTTTCGCGAAACCCGAGCAGATGTTCCATGCGTTCATCGCCACTTTGCAGCAGACCTTCGCTGGCTTTGTCTTTTTCAACAACGGTGCAGGTCCAGCAGCCGAAACGGGAATTGCCACAGGCAGGGGTGCTGGTATCAATTTGGATCGGACATTCGCCGCCACCGGCAGCATTGTAGAGCTTGTAGAGATTGCGGTTTGATCCGCCCCAAGCCGCCGGGGTTTGGAGTAAATACGCCCAGACTTCCTCGGTGGTCAGAAATTGAATTGGGTTTGAAACCCAGACACGCGGAAGATCAGGATGGCGGGTAAGGCCGTTGCGAGTCTCACGTCCCGCCAGAGTTTGGGCGCGGGTGGCGCTTTCGGCGCGGCGGGCGCCCAAATGGAGGATGGCCTCGCGCCAGCGGCCCATACGTTGCTCTACGAAGCGGGTCACCGGATCAATCTTCATCCGCTGCGTACACCAGCGAAAGGTGCGGTTCGGTGGCGGATAACTGCGCCCGATGATGTTCACCCAAAAGCTTTGCTCAGGTGGAGGACGGAGTAGGTGGACTTCGATGTTGAGTTTTTGTTCGGCAGAACACTTCCGCATCTTGGCCAGAGAAGTCTCAATCATTTCGACAATGGCCGGTATCTCGACGCGGGTATCGGTGCAAACGACGGCAATTTCTTTTGTCCGCTGCTCTTCCGGGATGGATTGGACTGCGTCAAAAACGAGATGAGCAACCAAGGTACTGTCCTTGCCCCCACTGAAGCCGACGAGCCAGGGACGCTGATCTGCAAGATATAATTCGCGCAGAGAATTTTTGAGTTCTGAGATATTAGCCGACGCCATGTGCGCGAAGTCTGCGGAGTTCACAGCAGCATAGCAATTCAGAAGGCGCGGCGGAGACAAGCGCCGCGCGGTGAGTCGGGTGGCAGGTTGAAGTTGTCGGTTGATTCGCTCAATGGTGTTGGGCAAGAACCGGAGTAGGGCGAACCTTTTTTACCTGCCACTCAACGTCTGCAGCCCTAAGCGGGCTTGTTTTCAACTCCGCTGTGAATTACGATAGGAACGTGAAGTTCCAGTCTTTCGTGCGAGTTGCTCGCATTGTTGTTTTGTTGTGCGTGCTTTCCGCCGTCACCACGATGGGAGCGCCGGGCAAATCCATCCGCCTCCGCAACGAAACCATCACACCGTCCTCGTTGCCTGCTCCAAATGACCGAGCCTTGGTCGCCACCGCCGAAAGCCCCGTCACCGGCTTGTTCCTGATACAATTCACCGGCACGTTGCCACCCGCCACGCGCGAACAGCTTCGAAGCCTCGGGGTCGAACTTTTGCAATATGTTCCCGACGATGCCTTCGTGGCCAAGTTCGAGGGCGTGCAACCTGGGAGAATCCGCCAGCTCGATTTCGTCCGCTGGGTCGGCCCCTACCGCCCGGACCATAAAATCCAAAGCGCATTGATTCGATTGATCACCGGGACGACCAATGCGCCAAAAGCCGCCCTCAGTTCATCGTCCTCGGCGGATTTGCTGGATGTTGCCGTTCTGCTTTCGGCGCGAGCCACTCCGGCGGAACGCACGCAAACTAAACTTCAGTTCAATCAAATCCACCAGGAAAGTTCCAATTATTTTGGGGCCGTGTTACGCGGTCGCTTGAATCGCGCCCAACTCACCAACCTGGCCGGTTCGGATGCCGTGCTCTGGATCGAACCGGCGCCCAATATGAAACTCAATGACGAAGTGGCAGCGCGCCTTGTTGCCGGGAATGGCCCAACACACCAGACGCTCGCGCAATCCCTCGGCTACAACGGCGCCGGCGTCACTGTGGCCGTGGCGGACAGCGGACTCGACAGCGGCGACACGAACAGCATGCACCCGGATATTCAAGGTCGCGTCAAGGCGCTGTTCTATTATGGCGCACCGGGACAACTGGATGACGCCGCCGATGAACACAGTCACGGCACGCATTGCGCCGGCATCATTGCGGGCAACGGCACGGTCGGCGAGACCGACGAGAATAATTTTCTGTATGGCCTTGGGGTTGCCCCCGGCGCCAGCTTGATTGCCCAACGGATCTTCGATGCCGCCGGTGGTTATGCCGCACCGCCGACCTACGAGACGCTCACCCGGGACGCGAAACGCGCCGGCGCCGATATTGGCTCGAACAGTTGGGGGGATGACACCCAGGGTCGCTACGATCTGAGCGCGATGGAATTTGATGGACTGGTCCGGGACGCCGATGCCCTTACACTGGGCGACCAGCCCTACATCCTCGAATTCTCCGCCGGCAACGCCGGGCCGGCAACCCGTACCATCGGCAGCCCCGCAGTTGGCAAAAATGTCATCGCCACGGGCGCGGCCAACAACGATCGGCGCAATCTTCCGCTGGAAGAATTCCCCATCTACGACACGGGCCCGGATACCATGGCCGACTTCTCCAGCCGCGGCCCCTGCGAAGATGGTCGCATCAAGCCCGACCTCGTCGCGCCGGGGAGCTGGATTGCATCACTACGCTCAGTCTATGCCAACGACGATTTCGCGTGGTGGCCCATTTCAGACAATTATCTCTATCAAGGTGGAACCAGCCAGGCTGGACCACACGTTGCCGGCGCGGCGGCCGTGTTCGTGCAATTTTATAGGGCCACCCATGGCAACGCCACCCCCTCCCCGGCGCTCGTCAAAGCCGCGCTCATCAATTCCGCCACCGACATGGATGACTTCGTGCAAACCGGTCCCATTCCAAACGACGACGAAGGCTGGGGCCGCGTGAACCTGCCGGCACTGATCGCCTCAACCCGCAATTACGATTTCCTCGACCAAACCGTTCTGCTGACCAACAACGCCGTTTATGAAAAACGTATTCTCATCCGCGACACCAGCGAACCGCTTAAAATCACGCTGACCTATACCGATGTACCCGGCAATCCCGCCGCCGTCATCGCGCTCGTCAACGATCTCGACCTCGAAGTCATTTCGCCGGCCGGCCCAATCTATCGTGGCAATCGCTTCGACTCGGGTGAGTCCATTCCGAATGCCGCCGGCGCTGACGCCATCAATAACGTCGAAGCCGTGCATCTCTCTGCACCCGTGCCCGGCGAATACATCATTCGCATTCGCGGCACCCGGGTGGTGGCGGACGCACGCCGCGACACAGCCGCCTTGGACCAAGATTTCGCCCTGGTCGTATCGGGCAGCTTTGGAACGCCGGGTGTGGGAATTGTAACTTTCGATCGCCAGGTGTATCGGGCGCCCGACCAGATCCGGCTCGCTTTGGTGGATTACAATCTTGCCGGTCAACCCAGCGCGCAGGTCTTGCTGCGCAGCACGCTTGAACCCCTCGGCGAAAATCTCACTCTGCTGGCCAACGGTGCGACCGGCTTGTTTACCGGCGCGGTCGCCACTGCCACGGGTCCCGCCAGTGCCGATGGCAAGCTCCAGCTCGCCCACGGCAATCTCATCGAGGCCGTTTATGCGGACGCCGCGCCCGCTGGCAATCGTATCTTCACCGCGCTGGCGGATCTCTTGCCGCCGGTCATCTCAAATGTGCAAGCGCAAAACCAATTTGGACAGGTGGTGGTTTCATGGAACACGGACGAGGACGCGAAATCAATTGTCTATTATGGCACCAACACGCCCAGCCTTGCCTTGACCAATTCCACCCTGGACGTCTCGCACATGTTTACGTTGCTTGGCAGCCCGCCCAATGGCGTCATCCACTTCATGGCCGTCGCGGAAGACGCGGCCGGGAATCGCGCCACCAATAATAACAACGGCGTTTTTTTCAACTTCACCAATACCC